>CAZPJZ010000001.1:0-27076 GCA_964586995.1 uncultured Pirellulales bacterium
GACGAGCAGGCGGCGCGCTTCGGTGATGTGATGTTCGCTGGCTGTAGCGAAGTCTGGAGAACAGGCAAAGGTTAGTACCGTACCCTTGCCGAGCCGGTTTACCAGGATGGCCGGGCCGACGGGAGAATCGGCGCTCATCGGCCAGTCTGTGCCTTCCTTGCCCTGAAGCTGGCGGGTTGTCCGATACGGCTGAAGCAGTTCTCCAACAGGCTTGGCCGACCCTGGCTGGAACACTCCCGCCAGCCCCTTGACCAAGAAAGGCCACTTGGCGGGAATACCGTGATGCAATTGCCGTTCCTCGTCGGAGTCCTCGGAATCCGCCCCAAATCTTACCCAGTTATCCAGCGAATCGAGCTTGCGCACAAACTTTGCTCCGATGAGTTCTTCGAGCGAGGATGTTTTCGACAGAATTCCCATCCAGTCATAGCAGCCGGTCAGCCCCGTGACAATCAGGTTGCCTCCGTCTTTCACATAGCGGAGTAGCAGTGCTGCCTCCTTGTCCGATACGATGCCGGCGTTCGGTAGCAGGACGATAGGTACCCGCTTGAGTGTCTCGATGGTCGTATTTTCATCAAGTACAACGCTCCAGGGGATGTGCTCATAGACCAAGGCCTTGTGCGCGCCCTGGAAGGCCTGGAAATATGTTTCCGGATGGTCACGTCCGACCCAGTCACGAGTCCGGCTGCTGAAATATATTGCTACCTCGGAGATAGGCTCGTGGCCGAAGTGGGACCGTTTACTGTGGACCTCTTTGAAAGCCTTGCCGATACGCTGGTACGCCACCGGGTCAAGCCAGCCGTCAAAGCCGGTCTTATCTACAATCGTCACGAAGGCGCCATGCGATAGCAGGGTTAGAAGCTCCCAACGTATATCGTTGAGCGGCCGTGTCGTCTGATCGTGATACATCCGGACCCCTCGCTGCATGGCTACCTGAAACGGCAGGCCGGGTGTGGAGGCCCTGTAGAACTCGGCGTTCAGTCCGACGGTCAGCGCGCTAAAGCCCCAAACACCCGTCTCGCCCGTAACAAAGTCTGCGTTGCCGGCGTGCTGTACCGGCCGCTGGCCAACCTCCCAAGAAAACGGTGGATTGCCGTGGTAGTTGAAGTCCACCGTAGCGTTTGGATTGAGATTCTTGATATGACTATAAAGAGCCTTCTCGAACCGCTCGCTTGTGGCGTAGCGAAACTCGAGCATCCGGTCCCAGTCCTCATCCCAGGTCACAGCCTTGGGCATTGCTCGTCCGTATTTATTCTTGAACTTCTTGCGGCAGTGCTCGCACCAACACCCGTACGGTGGGCCGAAGCCCTGATCCATCATGTCGATGTGAAGGCCCGCAATCCCATAAGCTAATTGTTCGGCGACAATGGTCTTCATTACATCCAGATAGCTGGAGTTGTAACAGAATCGGTCGATGCCGTTGCCCTGATAGTCTTGCATCTGCAACTCCGGGTGCTCTTTTAGAAAATGGCCGCCTTGCTGCACCACACAGTATGCAATAACCGGCATTCTGTGCTTTCTCGCCTCTTCCACCGTCTCTTGCAGCGCATCCCTGTTGCCAAGTCCTGGGGCCTTTGGCAGCAGCTTCGAGTCGTAATAGGCGTAATCCCCATCGCGTGCCCAAATGACGAGGTAATCGCAAGTGGCCGACAAACAATGACGAACGATTTCACGTCCGTCAAACTTGCTACAGTAACGTGCATCTTTGCGGTCGCTATGGCCAAACTGTGCGCCGGTTGGGCCAACTTCCATTCCGACCAAAGAATGTTCGTACCAGGATTCTGTGTTCTTCTTCTCTGTCTTGGGGGAAATGCCTTCGGCTGCTGCGGTTGCCCTCATGCCAGAGCCACCCAACATAGCCGCAAGGACAACCCACAGCCATGTGGTTCTCACAAGGTAAGATGCATTCATTCTCAGACTCCTGTTCCAACATGCTCACGGCAGCAGCTACAGTGTATCACTCTACCTTCGTGTTTGTAAGCACTTTGCAGACAGTGCGGTCATAATCCCGTCTGTCAAAATAGATGCCACCACCGGGTAATTTGAGTAGCTCACAAATAGAGCAAAGTGCAATTTTGCCCTTGATTTTTCCATATCATTCGCAAGAATAACCTGTCAGGAAGAAACGCGGAATGGTCATCGCAGAGCCCGATGTATTCGGGGGCTGCAGCCAGGTATGGAAAAAACGAGGGGCAACCTCGATATAGAGTTCCACGCAACACTATATCGAATAGTACGCAATGACCTGCTTGTTCGATTCCAGGGGCTGCTCGAACCCTTCTTCCGTGAGGCCGAACATGATTAACAGCAAAATAGAAGGTCTTGTTGCTGCTCCTATGACGGCATATCATCCGGATGGTACTGTGGATCTGGGCATAATTCCTTCGTATGCAGCTTTCTTACATTCTAACGGAGTTACCGGGGTATTTGTCAATGGCACGACGGGCGAAGGTTTTTCCCTGGCCGTTGAAGAGCGCAAAGCGATTGCCGAGAGTTGGATGAAGGCCGCACCTGGTAATTTCAAAGTCATCGTTCATGTATCGCATACGTGTGCAGTCTCAGCCTGGGACATGGCTCGCCATGCCGCGCAGATCGGCGCCTGGGGCATAGGCGAAATGGGCTCCATCTTTTACAGCCCTAACAGTGTTGAAGAACTGGCTGACTGCGCTGCACAGACTGCTGCCCAGGCTCCTGAGTTAGCCTATTATTATTATCACATCCCGTCCATGAGCGGTGTTTGCTTTCCTATGTTAGAATTCCTCAGAGCCGCGGAACCGAAAATCCCTAAACTCGCTGGTATCAAATACACTCACGAAGACCTTGTTGATTTTGAATTGTGCCGTGAATTCAAGGACGGCAGGTACGATATACTTTATGGACGTGACGAGACACTTCTTTGCTCGTTAGCCCTTGGTGGCCGCGGGGCTGTTGGCAGCACCTACAACATAATGGCCCCGCTTTACACTCGGCTTATTGCTGCTTTTGATTGCAGCGATCTTAATGAGGCCAGGCGTCTTCAGCGAATATCCATGAAGGTGATCGGGCTTTTGGCGGGAACGGGAAGTTTCAATTCTGCCCTGAAAGAGGTTATGAATATGATTGGATTTAACCTGGGCGGAGTTCGCCCTCCACTTAGAAATATCGAAGCGGCGAAGATTACCAGATTAAGGACCGGCTTAAAAGAACTTGGTTTCTTTGACTTTTGTTCAAAAATGCCGTCTATTCGATCCGGCATTTCCCATATAAAACGTGACAAACGAGCTGAATTTTGATGCTATAGAGCTTATGGGTATCACTCAGACATAGTCGAACGAATAAGAATACCCAGCACAGGCTTTTAGCACTGCTGCGTCAGTTCGTTCACGGTCGGCTAAAACTGGTTAAGGGGGAAACGTCAGATAAGAGAACTGAAAATTAAGGATCGAAAAATGAAAACGTCAGGAAGAATATTAAGTCTGATGCTTTTCAGTGCTCTGATGTTTACTGGACAGAACAGCCTTGCACAGAAGACTGGAGATGTCAAAGATGTTGTCACCGTTGATGTACTCCCGCCGAACAGTCTGTACAAACAGGTATGGCAGCCATTCATTGCCCGATGGAAAAAGAATCACTATGTTGTTGCATACGGGCTGAAGCTGGACGGAAAGAAAGACATGGGTGACATCGTCTGTTCTATCACCAGAGATGGTGGCAAGAGCTGGACTCCGCCCATTATTATCTTCGACCACCGGCTGCCCAACGGTACACAACGTTTCGCCTACGCCAATGCAGTCCTGTTCAGACCTGAAGGACAGAATACTATTTGGTGTTTTGCCATGCGGTGCCCCCTGTTCTACGGCGACAGTGAAGACAGTGAACTGTGTGCGGCCTATTGCTGTGATGGCGGGTTGTCATGGCAGCAGGTTGAGCTAAGGATGGGATTCCACTCCCCGCTTATTACCAATGCAGGTGTCGTTACTGTCAATGAGGCAGCGACCACTAAGTATTTACTTCCCGTACATCGTAACACAAAAAGGCATGATCCGAAGGGGGACAGGGAACAATTTGTGCTGGAAAGCACAAACCTGTTAAACTGGGAACTGGCAGGTTACATCCCCAGGCCATCGAAGGTATGGATCCACGAAGGGAACATGGCTCAAGGTGATAATCCCGGTGAATTGAAAATTGTAATGCGGACCGCACAATACGAAAGCGATAAGCTGGCCCTTGAAATTCCCCGGGCCTACTCATCGGTAAGCAGGGACAATGGAAAGACCTGGTCGATGGCCGTCGAGGAGCCTGCCCTGTACAATACGGCTGCCAAAGGATTTTTCGGAAAGGATTCGAAGGACAGGCATATATACGTATATAACGATGATGAGAAAAGTGTCAGAAAAGGACTCTATTATGTCATAAAGGAACCAGGTGAAGATTGGTCGAAACCAAGACTCTTCTACTGGGATAACAATCGCAACAGCTATCCTACACTTCTTGAAAAAGAGCCCGGCATTTTTCTCTGTGTTTGGGACAGTTCAGATGATCCAGACATAAAAAGATCCGTAATAAGATTTGGCATTCTGGACCTTAGCAAATGAAATATCGATAGCATTAAAGGCATTGCCTTAGAAATGGCGGAAAGTTCGAATTATGACGGGTAAAGAACTGAAGGATTCACTTAGGAGCGGCACAAGGGTGTATGGCACACTGATAGTAAGTACCTCTCCAAGATGGATGGATGTAATAGACCAACTGAATCTGGATTTCGTATTCATCGACACGGAACATATCGCCGTCGACAGGCAACAACTCTCCTGGATGTGTCACGGATACACGGGAAAAGGATTGGCACCCGTGGTTCGAATCCCTGCTCCCGATCCGTATCAGGCCTGTATGGTATTGGATGGCGGTGCAAAGGGAATTGTCGCTCCGTATATCGAGTCCGTAAATGAAGTGAAACAGCTTATAGGTGCAGTGAAAAAAAGACCCTTAAAGGGGCAGAAACTGAGAGATTATTTGGAGGGGAAGAAAGGCCTGGAGCCCGTCTTGGCCGAATACATCGGACAACATAATGACGATCATGTGCTGATCCTAAACATTGAAAGCCAGCCGGCAATCGACCATTTAGATGAAATACTAAGAGTTCCGGGTTTTGACGCCGTATTGATCGGGCCACATGACCTCTCGTGTAACCTTGGCATTCCCGAACAGTATGACCATCCGAAATTCAAGGCGGCAGTGGAAACCATCATCGAAAAGGCAAGAAAGGCAAATGTTGGTGCAGGAATTCATGCATTGTTTGAAGACAGTGTCGAAAAGGAGATAGAGTGGGCTAAGATGGGTGCTAATCTCATACTACATAGTGGTGATATCAATCGCTTCACACAAGTTATGCGTGATGATATTAATACATTGAGGACAGTATTGAACGATGATGCTAAATAACCTCGTGCGGCAATCGATACATAGGATATGCTTGTTGGCAAGATCCTTAATAAAGCCATCGGACAAATTCTCTTTATCCGACCAATATACCTGCCAAAGAGATAAATTGTGTCTGCCTTTTAATATTTGAATGCCCATGAAGCAAAACACTGTTGCCAGATTAGTAATTTCTTCGCTTCTCATGATTGCGTCACTTGCTGTTTCAGTCCATGCAACGGGACAAGAGATTCTGAGTTGGAGCCAGCTTGCCGAGCTGCCGCCGATAGAAGGGCAGGTGGTGCAGCCGGGGTTAGCTGGGGCTTTCTGCGGCATTCACAATGATGCTTTGATAATAGCGGGCGGGGCCAATTTCCCTCGACCTGTCTGGGAGTCGAAGAAGGTATGGCATGATGATATCTATGTGCTCGTAAGGCAGTCCGGAGGCTCAGCCCGAGGCGATGAGTCCTATCACTGGATAACGGGTTTCAAGCTTGAAAAGCCCGTGGCCTACGGTGCTTCGGTTTCGAGCAGGCATGGAGTCGTATGTATCGGCGGCAATGATTCCGAACGGACATATTCGCAAGTCTTCCTGCTGCAATGGGACCCGCAGAGCAAGAAAATCACAAGCACATCGCTGCCGAGTCTACCGGATATCTGTGCGTATTGCAGTGCCGCCATGATCGCAGAGACCATCTATGTGGCGGGAGGAACAGCCGGCCTGGGTCTCGAAACAGCCAAGAGGAATTTCTGGTCCCTTGATATGTCAAGACTCAATGATCCAGGCTCGTTCAAATGGGAACAGGTTCCTGCTTGGCCGGGGCCGTCTCGGGCGTTTGCAATCGCGGTAGCACAGCACAACGGAACAACTGATTGTCTCTACGTCATAAGCGGTCGCCGGATAAATACCGAGGAGGAAAGTAATCCACAGGTGCAGTTTCTCACGGATGTATATGAATTTGCGCCGACGAACTATGAACCGGAAAAATACAATCCGCAAACCGGCACCTATACGGGCAAAGTGAATCCCTGGCGAAAACGCAAAGATGTTCCTCGGTGTGTCATGGCCGGTACCGCTATAAGTGTGGGACAAAGCCATATTGTGGTGCTTGCCGGCGACGACGGCAGGTTCTATTACGAGGTCGATGAACTAAAAGACGAGCATCCTGGTTTTCCAAACGAAGCGCTGCTGTATCATACGATCACCGATACATGGACAAGCGCCGGTTCCATTCCGGTCAATCATGTGACCACCACAGCCGTTCGTTGGGGGAACAACCCGGCACGTGATCCAATAATTATTCCAAGCGGCGAAATTCGACCCAGAGTTCGCTCTGCGAAGGTCTGGCAGGTTTGCCTGCTTGGCAGTGGCGAGCGGTTCGGAATCATCGATTTTTCTGCGATTGGAATATATCTATCGGTCGTGATTGGTGTTGGGGTGTTCTTTTCTTTTCGCAATAAAAATTCGGATGACTTCTTCCGCGGCGGCCAGCGTGTTCCCTGGCTGGTGGCGGGATTGAGCATCTTTGCGACCATGCTCAGTTCCATCACCTTTATCGCCATTCCGGCCAAGGCCTATGCCACTAACTGGGTTTACTTTACATATAATATGACGGCCATCGCTATTACGCCTTTTGTTATTCTGCTCTTTCTTCCGTTCTTTCGAAAGATCGATGCGACAAGTGCCTATGAATACCTTGAAAAACGATTTAATCGCCCGGCGCGTCTTTTTGCCAGTGCGTCTTTTATTCTTTTCCAAATCGGACGAATGGCGGTCGTGATGTACTTGCCGGCGCTGGCTCTGGCGGCGATAACCCCTATGTCGGAGTATCAATGTATTCTTTTGATGGGGGTATTATGTATTATCTATTGCACGATGGGCGGGCTTCAGGCCGTCGTGTGGACCGATACCATACAGACTTGCGTTCTTCTGGGTGGGGCATTGGTCAGTCTTGCATTGATTGTTTCCCGTGTAGATGGCGGCGTTGGCGGTTTCATTTCGACCGCCGCCAGGCACGGTAAATTTCACATCATAAACTGGGATTTCTCTTCAATGAGCTTTACAACAACTGCTTTGTGGGTGGTTGTTTTGGGTGGAATCGCGCAAAACCTGGTTCCATATACATCCGATATGGCGGTCGTACAGCGGTATATGTCTGTTCCGGACATGTCCAGTGCGAAAAGGGCTATCTGGACGAATGCCATTGCCGTCCTGCCAGCCTCACTTTTGTTCTTTGGGGTCGGTACGGCGCTGTTTGTTTTTTACCGGGAGTATCCCGGCCGGCTCGATCCTGTCTTTAAGACGGATGCCATCTTCCCGCTTTTCATCGCGCGTGAACTTCCAGCCGGTATCGCCGGCCTGGTGGTAGCCGGTATTTTTGCAGCGGCGCAATCAACGATTTCCACGAGTATGAATAGTACCTCGACGGCCTTGGTTACAGATTTTATTCGGCCACTGAATCTCATCCAATCGGAGCGAGGATATTTGCGACTTGCCCGTGTATCGACATTTGCCCTGGGTGTTTTGGGGACGGTTTTGGCCCTGTTGTTTGCTTCATCGAACATCAGGTCGCTGTGGGATCAGTTTATGAAGATACTTGGACTGTTTGGCGGTTCTATGTGCGGACTGTTCTGTCTGGGGATATTTACCAAAAGAGCAAATGGGCAGGGGGCAATTATTGGGGCTCTGGCAGGAGCGGCCGCAGTGTTTTTGGTAGAGCGGTATACAGGCATCCATTTCTTGCTTTATGCTTTTGTGGGGATAATGGTCTGCTGCCTGTGCGGTTATTTCGCCAGTGCAATGTTTCCAGCTTCGAAAAAATCTATTGCGGGACTGACCATCCATACGTTGAACAGATTTGAGATTATGAGAAAGAAGAGTTCGTATGAATAGACGCGATTTTCTCCGATTATCAGTGCTTAGCATAACATCAGTGTTTTCACGCAGGCTTATGGCATCTGAGCGTAAGCCTAATGTGCTCTTCATTGCCCTGGACGACATGAACGATTGGATCGGTTCTTTAGGCGGATATTCAGAAAACGTGCACACACCGAATTTCGACCGTCTTGGGCGCAAGGGCGTCACATTCACCAACGCCCACAGTCCGTCGACTGTTTGCAACCCATCACGAACAGCGATAATGACCGGATTGCGGCCATCCACAACCGGCATATATAACAATGGACAATGGTGGCGGCCTGCTCTGCCTGATGTTGTGACTATGCCTGAGCACTTTCGAAAAAGCGGTTACCACGTTGAAGGCGGAGGAAAGATTTTTCACCATACGCTCGGTAACAACCCACCCGGGATTTGGGACAATTATTATCCCCAGGTTCAAGACGACCCGTGGCACTATGATTATCCCGTTCCAGGACAACATGAACCTAAGAAAGGCTTGCATTGGCCGCAAGGTTTTCCACTAAATGGTATTGAAAACGTAAGACTTGGAAAGAAACCGCCCGGTAACTACCGCTCATTTGACTGGGGCCCTTTTGACAAACCGGATATTCAGATGGGAGATGGTCAGATGGTCCAGTGGGCGATAGATTTTCTAAAAAGACCGCACGATAAACCGTTCTTTTTGGCCGCTGGAATTTACCGTCCGCATCTGCCATGGTATGTCCCGAAAAAGTATTTTGATTTATATCCTTTAGATAGCATAAGACTGCCCGAGGTTAAAAGCGATGATCTGGACGATGTCCCTGCCGTAGGTAGAAAGATGGCCGAAGCTCGACATGCCGATTTCGAGCTCGTAAAGAAGGCAGGGAAATATAAAGAGGCAGTCCAGGCGTATTTGGCTTCCATCAGTTTTGCCGATGCGCTGGTTGGGCTTCTATTAGATGCTTTGGAGAAAAGCTCGTACCGAGACAATACGTTCATCGTAGTTTGGTCCGACCATGGCTGGCATTTGGGCGAGAAGGGGGCATGGCACAAGCAGACACTTTGGGAACGAGCAACGCGCGTCCCGTTCTTTATCGTGGCGCCGCCGGTCACACAGCCTGGGTCGGTTTGTAATCACCCTGTAAACCTGATCGATATTTACCCGACACTTGTTGATTTATGTGGCTTGAAAGCAAATACGAAATTAGATGGGATCAGCCTCGTTCCACTTCTGAAAAATCCGGAAGCTGCCTGGGAGCGCCCTTCGGTCATTACGTATGAACGAGGAAACCACGCCGTCAGGTCTGAGCGATGGCGGTATATCCGCTACAATGACGGCACAGAAGAACTGTATGACCATGACAACGACCCCCACGAGTGGACGAACCTGGCAGGAGATTCAAACTTTGATTCAGCCAAGCAGAAGTTGGCGAAATGGCTCCCGAAAAGTGATGCGCCGCCGGCTCTTTCAAAGAGCGCTTACCATTTTGATCCGGATACCTACTCTTGGAGCAGGAAGGAGAAGTCACGGCAATGAAAAGACGCACCTTTCTAAAGATATTGGGTATAGGAGCCTTATCACAGGCGTTTCCTGCTCTCTCATGGTCACAGAAGGCGAAAAGGCCCAACGTTCTGTTTATTGCAATCGATGATCTGCGCGGCGCCGTAGGCTGCCTGGGTGACAGGATTGCGAAAACAGCGAACATGGACAAACTGGCAAGACACGGGACTGTTTTTCTAAACGCTTATTGTCAGCAGGCAGTGTGTAATCCGTCAAGAGCTTCCGTGATAACCGGCCTGCGCCCGGATACGCTCAAGGTGTGGGACTTGAAAACGCATTTCCGCGAGCACCACCCGGATATTGTAACACTTCCACAATATTTCAAGCAGCATGGCTACTATACCCAGAGTTTCGGCAAGGTTCTCCACGGCCAGGGAGCGCCGTCGACGGACCCACCGAGCTGGTCGGCGGAGCCAGTCTGGGACCACTGCACCAGGCACGACCTGTATGCCCTGCCTGAAAACCAGCCGGGCAGCGAAAACGACAAACAAGCCGCCGCAGAATGTGCAGATGTGCCGGATGAAGCCTACGTTGACGGCAAGGTGGCTGGCAAAGCAGTAAAAAAGATTGAAGAGCTCGCAGAAAATGGTAAGGCGTTCTTCCTGGCAGTAGGTTTTCGCAAACCGCATTTGCCTTGCTCTGCTCCTAAGAAATACTGGGATATGTATAAGCGAAAAACTTTCGAGAACAATGATTGGCCAGCACTTAATAGACCAAAAGACGGGCCGGATATTGCCCTGCACAATTGGAGGGAGCTTCGAGGTTATACCGACATCCCAGACATCGGGGATGTGCCTGCGGAAAAAGCAGCCGAAGTTCGCCACGGCTATTACGCTGCTACAAGTTATACCGATGCTCAAATTGGCAAGCTGATTGATACACTTGATAGATTTGGCTTGCGAGAAAACACTATTATCTGCCTCTGGTCAGATCACGGCTTCCACCTTGGTGAGCATACCCTTTGGTGCAAAACCAGTAATTACGAATTTGATGCACGGGTACCATTGATCATATCTGCACCGCAAAAGAAGAAGGGGCAAGTCTGCAGAAAGCTGGTGGAACTCGTTGATATGTATCCTACGTTGGTTGAGTTGGCCGGATTGGCTGTACCAGGCGGTTTAGAGGGGACTTCTATGGTCCCATTGCTCGATGACCCACAGCGAGGTTGGAAAAAAGCAGCCTTCACACAGTTTCCGCGCCCGCCGTACTATAAGAAAAGTTTTGACGCTATGGGCTACTCGGTTCGCACCGAGCAGTTTCACTATATAGAATGGATTGATGTCAAGAAAAAGCAGCCGATAGCGTCTGAGCTGTATGACCATCGTTCAGACCCTTATGAGCTTACAAATCTTGCACTGAAAAAGGAACAGCAAACGACTGTCAGGCAGCTTAGCAAACTTCTTGAGGATGGCTGGAAGACCGCATTGCCGGCAAGGAGATAAACAGTGACGCCAACAAGAAGACAACTCATGAAATCTGCATTGGGTACGGCGATGGCCTTTGGATTCCCAGGATTATCCGGTGCACGCGAAAGAGGCCAATCAAAACCGAACATTCTGCTCATGGTGGCAGAAGACCATGGTCTGCAGTTGAGCTGCTATGGTGATAAACATATTTCCACCCCGAATTTGGATGCCCTGGCAAAGACGGGGGTCCGATTTGAAAATACGTATGTTACCCAGGCTGGCTGCAGCCCATCAAGGGCTTCGATACTCACGGGGCAGTATCCTCACAAGAACGGCCAGATCGGCTTGGCTACACATGGTTTACGTATGTACAAAGACAACATGCCTAATCTTACAACTTATCTCAAAGGCGCTGGCTATCGAACAGAGATCATCGGAAAGATACATGTCAATCCGGAATCTGCCTTCGTGTTCGACTTCAAGGCATTTCCAAAAAGCAATTTCAATAACCGTCCTGTAAGGCAGTTCGCCCGCTCATCTGGAGAATTCTTCCGGGCTTCGGATGAACCGTTCCTAATGTGGATAAGCTTCCCAGATGCGCATCGTCCCTTCCACGACCAGCAGGATGGTATCCCCGCCAGGTTCATGGGACCATATGATGTTGAGACCCTGCCTATGGTTGGCGTATCTACTCGGCAGACACTCCAGACGACAGCGAGCTATTACAACTGTATGCAGCGTTTAGACGTAGCTGTTGGGATGGTTCTAAAGGAATTGGCCAATTCCGGGAAGGCTGATAACACACTTATCATCTATCTTTCAGACCACGGCCCTGATTTCCCTCGCGCGAAAAAGACAATCCGTGAAGGCGGAAGCCGTGTGCCGATGATAATGAGATGGACGGGACATTTGCCGAAAGGGAAAGTCGAGTCTCGTTTGGTTTCCAGCCTTGACATCCTGCCGACCATACTTGAAATAGTTGGCACAAAACCACATCAAAATGATCTGGACGGCCGCTCCTTGATGCCTTTGTTCTACAAGGAATCCGCACCATGGCGAGAATACCTGTTCACCGAATTCACGTTGCACTGGCCTGAAACATATTATCCGGGTCGTGCCGTACGGGACAGCCGTTTCAAGCTTGTCCACAACCTGTTGCCTCATCGCGAAAATCCGGTATATGACATCTACCTTGTTAAACAAATGCCTAAGACGTTTACCCCCGAGGAACTCAAGGATATGCCAGAACACGTTCGGGAGGCATACAAAATTTTTCGGCAGCCTCCGGAATTCGAGTTGTATGATCTTCAAAATGATCCGTGGGAGTTTCACAACCTTGCCAAAGACTCACGCTATGTGGAACAGTTCATACGTCTGAAAAAACGCTTGGCCGAATGGCAGGAAGAAACGAATGATCCCCTGCGGCACAAGCACATCCTTGACAAATTCACAACCGAGAATGACGCCACAATGACCAGTGGAAAATATATAAGAAAGAAATCTGGGCAATGGAAGTATTCCGAATACTTCTTTGCAGGAGATGATATGTGAAGATGAGACCCATTTCATGTGGTCTAAGTCGTCCCCCTCTTTTGTATAGCTTAGAAGGAGAGTGACAAGTATGAATAAGCTAAATAGACGCCAGTTTTTGCAGGTTGGCACGGCTTCAGGCGCGGTCTTGGTTTGGGGATCGGCAAAGAGTTCATCCAGGGCACAGCAATCCAGCAAGATAAGCACAAAAAGCGAAAGACCGAATATTCTTTGGATATGCACCGATCAGCAGCGCTGGGACACGATTGGTGCGCTTGGAAATCATTACGTTCACACTCCCAATATTGACCGTATTGTAAACGAAGGTGTAGCGTTCGATCATGCATTCTGCACGTCGCCGATCTGCACCCCCAGCCGCGCCGGTTTCCTGACCGGCATGTATCCCTGCGCAGTCAAAGCATGTAAGAATGGCGCGGAATTATGGGCCGAACAGGCCCCGCTCGTGACAAAGCTCTTTAGAGACATGGGTTACGTATGCGGTCTGGCCGGTAAGCTTCATCTGGCATCCGCAATGAAGAACGACAGGGAAACCCGGCCAAGAGACGATGGATATTCGGTATTTCACTATAGCCATAGTCCACATCAGGGGGGCCAGAAAAATGATTATCTGGTATGGCTGGAGAAACGCGGCTATTCGTATAAAGACCTTGGCAAACTGGATGGCCAGGCACACGCACGCCTTCACCAGACAACGTGGTGTACCGACCGCGCCATAGATTTCATACACGCACATAAAAAGCAGCCCTGGCTTTTCAGTGTCAACATCTATGATCCTCACCCACCTTTCAACGCACCACCCTCGTATGTGTCCCGGTACGACACTTCTTCTTTGCCGGGCCCTGCATTTAGAGATTCTGATATCGAAGAGAAAGGTCGCTTCAGCAGAATCGTGCTTCAGAAGAAGCCCAGGCATTACTCGCAGTCCGATGCCAAACAGCACCAGGCTGACTATTGGGCCCAGATCGATCTTATCGACGAGAACGTGGGACGCCTCCTTTCGACGCTCGAAGAGACCGAGCAGGACAAAAGCACCGTAATCATCTTCACCGCCGACCACGGCGATATGTGCGGAGATCACGGAATCCGCGCCAAGGGCTGCCGCTTCTATGAGGGCCTGATCAGAGTGCCGCTCATATTCTGGTCCCCAGCCCGGTTCAATAAAGGACTTGTCAGCAAGGCACTGGTCGAACTGACGGATATCGCGCCTACTTTGCTGGATATTGTAGGAGAGCGAATTCCCAGTCGTATGCAGGGAAGAAGTCTTCTACCGATTCTTCGCGGCGAGGCGAATCCTGACAGACATCGCGAATTTGTGCGCTGCGAATTCTATGATGCGCTTGACCCAGAGGGACTGCTCCCTGCCTTTGCGACCATGATCCGAACAAGAAGTCTAAAGCTTGTCGTGTATCACGGACACACGCTCGGCGAGCTGTTCGATCTGTCGAACGACCCAAAAGAGTTTGACAACGTGTGGGATCAGCCGGACTATGAAGAGAAGCGCCTCGTCCTTCTCAAACGTTGTTTCGATGCCACAGTCCTTGCATGCAGTGCGCAAATGCCTCTGCTTGAATCGCAATCTGGCGTTTCGGCTATGGCGGGATTGCAGGAGGGAGAAAGTGTTAGAAACGTCGGCCGTATATCGGCAGCAGGGACACGGTGGGAAACGGTGTTCCAGAGCGACTCCTACCGCATGGTGGTTGACCATATGGGAAGGAGCTCTGCGTTGTTCGACTTGAGGAAGGATTCCGGCAAGGAATCGAATGTGTGGGGTGATGCCATGTACCGCAAGGTACGTTTTGATCTGCTCAAGAAATGTTTTGATGCCACAGTCTTTGCGATCGACACAGGGCCTCAGCGGGTGGCACGTTATTGAGGTTCAGCAGGAGTTTCCAGGACAGGTCTTTACGACATTTCAGCCGATATTTGTAGCTTATCTGGTAATCGGCATGCAAGACAGCCACGGGGGAGTTTAAGAGATCGGCAAGTAGAATAGCCACACCGCAGCAGGCTCCACCGGTTGTTAGTCCCACATGTAATAATGACTTACGGAGGCGAAGCGTGCTTACGGTGCAAGAGATGGTTATTGGGGCTATCGGCTGCTTGCGTCATAAGTTATACCCATGGTGCGGCCTGATTGATGATGTTCCCATCTACGACCGGGCCAGTGACGCCGTAATAGCGATACTGTTTTGACACAGAAAGAAAAATGGCTGCCGGCTTGAAACACTGAGAGCCTTTCTATTGGGAGTGTTGTTGGCTCAAACCCCCGACTTTTTTCAGTCGAGTAGACGTACTATAGCCCTCTTGGGTGGGCATGCTTTGTGTTCGCCGTTTTCCCTCTCTTTCGATTGAGGGGTGCCACAATATTCTGCCATGCAAGAGAGCTTCAACGTCCCTCACGGAACCGGACGTGCAGATTGCCCGCATCCGGAACGTGCGAAGCAGGCCGAGGCGAGCAGACCCATTGTCGTGGTATTTTTGCCATATTCAGATTCTCCGTGATTACGTCCAATCACCGCTTTCTGTGCACTGTCCCCAGCCATTCGGGGTTGTCTCTATTATTCTATTGTTCAATATCATCAGGCCATCCAGATAGAATGTGTCCAAACCAATGTGCATACTCATACCTGCTGTTGTCATCCATGTTAGTCGAGGACATATATTTAAGCCACGGATCCAAAGCTGCCGACCATCTGGATTTGCGAGTGGTCATAACTTTATATGCTTCTTGAACATAAGGACACTCAGCATAGTTACATTTGGTCACTTTTCCTAAGTACCTATCATAATAGATCCCATACCTTCCTCGCAAAATCGTAAGTTTCAGGAGAAAGGAAAGAAATGCATTGTCATGCCTTGCTTCGGGACTCCAGCGTTGCCAACTTGCATCGTTAATACCACTATAGCTTCCCGCTAACAATCGTATCTTTTCTACGTCGCCGACCGGAATGAATCCGCTTTTTAAGCGCAAGACTTCAATATCGTTGCGCCCATGGTGCGTAGCACGTCGGATATGGAACCAAGCTTCATCAGTCGGATGAGCAATGTCAATACTCCTAATTTCGCTCAGGAAACTGACGACCTTTGGCCAGAAGTCCTCAATCAAGTCTCGAAGAAAGAGCCATGTTAACGAATCGGCTCCAAGAACTAATTCATTCCATAAAGGTTGGAGCGTATGAGTTTTGGATGATATACACGAAAAAGAACACATAACCCAATGTCCAAATAGCGATTATTAGATACATCAACCCTTTTCTGTAGAGTGTTCATTGCTGTTAATAAGTGATATTCTCTATTGTTTATCATCCTCTATTATTCTGATGGTTCGTCAATGTTTTTCCTGTATGGTAGTTCAAAGCGTAGGGATACAGATGTTGTTCCTCGCCAGTTCCTGAGGGAAACCTTCTATGCCAGCTTTCCCTTGAAGGTATTCCTCCGCCCGCGCGACTGCCCGATGGAAGTCAGATGAAGGGTCACCCTGCAAGTAGTGATTTATTACTGCTTGTCTATCTCTCGCTTTCGTGAACATTGGCTCCAAGATATGTGCGGCTATATCGGTAAATTTTTCTCTTGGGATTTTGTGGTCATGAATGCACTTCTCAATAGCAGCAAAACTCAGAGCCGCGACGGCATTTCTATAGCTTGGAGACCCCTTCAATTCGTTTCGATGAGCAAGGTAGGTTTCATTGGCTGCGACGTACATGCGCCATAGATCCTCGTCTTTTCTCACATGCGCAGTCTTGATAAGGGAGAATATTCCTGGCAAAACCACCTTCAAGATAAAAAAAATAGCTCCGACGATCGCGAGAAGAAGAAAAATTCTCAAACCGTACATCATCTTATTCCAAACAGAAGGTATATTTCCCTGCTGTTGACCCAACTATTGATTATATGTTTTCCGAATAACGAAAAACTGTCAGACTCCGAGTACTCGGCGTCCGCGTGCAGCCCATTTAATTTTTGTCGCTCGTGTAATGAATAGTATTCAGCGTTCAGCGTACAGCGTTTAGGTATTATAATTCTGTCTCCTCTCTTCTGACTGCTGTCCCTTCGACTTCGCTCAGGACAAGCCTCTGTTATTTATGCGCTTAGGGAAAATCTATGAGCCTTTTTCTCAACGGTTCGGATTAAATCTTGAATTGTGCCGACTTCCCTTTCTTCAAAATATGCCTCTCCGCACTGCTGGCATACCCAGGCAGGGACGTTGTCAATTGTCACATGGCAGCCATTTCTGTCAATATGCAGTGGTGCTGTCCCCTGTTTCATGATTGCCTGACAGTGAATACATTTCATTTTTTTACCTGCACTTCATAATCTTTAGGCCACTCGTTCATAGAAGGTTACAACTATCGCTCTTGTCGTAGCTGTCAATCCACGACCAATCCGCCTTATGTCCGGCGGGTAAATCCTGACCGTCGCCCCATTCGGCAGACTCAGGGCAGGCGTACCGGCGACGGCTAAACGTAAAAGGGCAAAGGATATTATTGTTGTGATTGTGGGAAAAGGCAAGGAAAATCCGTCGCTCGCCGCTGGTGAGCCGTGACCCTTGCAGAATCGAGTATCGGGCATCGAGTTCCCACAGGCGGGACGAGAATATCGAATGCAGGATTTCGCAGACAGACCGCATGAGCTAAAGCCCATCCTGCCTGTTACGTGCTGATTCGGCTCTGTTGCTTGTGGGCCTGGTTGTGGGCCTTGCGGTGCTGGTGAAGGTGCAGCTTGATGTCGATGATGGTCTTGATGAGGATCAGGACGATGAGGACGCCGGCAGGGGAGCCGATGGCGGCTGAAATAAAGCCGCCGAATAGGACCGCAAAGTGCATCACCACCACGCGTGCGTAGGGGTCACTCATCAGCTTGGCTGCTTTGGCGGTGGCGTATTCATGCTTTATCAGATAATTGTGCACGAACGAGACGCCGTGGCTGAGAAAGAGCGCAGCGATGGCGTACTTCATTGGTGGAGTCAGGGTCGTCCAGCCGTGCATTATGACCCCGATCAGCAACTGGACGAAGACCAGAAAGCAGGGCCAGGCGTGGCCCGTTGGAAAAACACTTTCGCCTTCGCCTTTGCCGAAGAGAAAGAAAACGAACATTCCGTGCACAGCGCAGAACCCGCCAAAGTGGACAACAAAGAAGGGAATCATAAAGAGCTTGCCCAGATGTTCGATGGGGTGGGCCACTTTCGCAGCGGCCATTTTGAGGACGTTGTAAAAGCCGATGACCAGGTTCTCGGCCCAGTAAAGTAAGACGATGTAGAAGGCGTTCCAGCCGAAGACAGCGACGCCGTAAATCGGCAGCACATTGGCAGTGACAAGCGCTACCAAAGGGACGTTGGTCAGGTGTTCTTTGTCGAGCAGCCTGGCGATAGCTTTGAGTTGTGCCGGAGATTTCTCAGCCATGAGGGTTTTATCGTCACGCAGGTCAACTTGCTTGCTTCGAATCCATATTTTTAGCTGTTTATCAGTTGGTAGGCCCTGATAAGTTCGCCTACGCTCCATGCCTGGGCGACGCAGCCTTTCGGCAGGTGGGGGCTGTCGCCATCAAATATCTCTGAGACGCTGCCCAGGCAGGCTTGCTCGGTTAGATGCGAAAGCAGCGGCTGAATGAATTCGGCGGCCTTTTTCTTACTCGCCCGGCTGAAGCCGTTGACCTTAAGATAGGCTTCCACGAACGGTCCGATCAGCCAGGGCCAAACTGTGCCCTGGTGGTAGGCCTGGTCTCGGTCTTTCTGTGGGCCGGTGTATTTGCCCTTGTACTCGGGATGGGCGACGTTTAGTGTTCGCAGACCGTAAGGCGTGAGCAGCTCTTTGTGTACCGTATCAACAATAGAGGTTTGCTGCTGTGGCGATAACGGCGGGGCAAACCGAAGGGATACGGCAAATATCTGGTTCGGGCGAAGGCTCGCATCGGCTGTACCATCCGGAAGGACACAATCGTTCAGGTAGCCTGCCGCTTCGTTCCAGAACAGCGAGCAGAAACTGCCGCCCACCTTTTCTGCCATAGTCTGGTAGTTGTGTGCGTGTTCGCTGTTGCGGCTGGCGTAAAAGTGGGCCAGCTCGCAAAGGCCATTATACCACAGGGCGTTGACCTCGACCGCTTTGCCGTATCGCGGCGTAAAAGCCACGCCGTCGTACTTGGCGTCCATCCAGGTCAGTTGCGTTTCCTGGCTGCCTGCTGTCATAAGGCCGTCTGCGTCGGCGTGGATGCCGAACCGCGTGCCGTTGTGATAGGACTGGACGATCCAGCGGATGGTAGGCAGAAGCTGCTGCGTAAAGGTTTGTGAGTCGCCGCTAACATCCAGGTAGGCAAAGGCCGCGTTTATAAACCAGAGAGACGCGTCCACACTGTTAAAGAAGGCGGTGTCACTGTAATCATCAAATCGGTTAGGGATCATACCCTGGTCTGCTGCCTGCGCAAACGTGCACAGGACGGATTTTGCCTCTTCGAATCTGCTGGTTGCCAGTAATAGGCCGGGCAGAGCCACAAAGGCATCTCTGCCCCAGTCGGCGAACCATGGGAAGCCGGCCAAGACAGTGACCCGTCGCTCGTGCTCCGTGCCCCGAGCGACAATCGACGAGCGACGAGCGATGAACTGGTCTGCGGCCAGGCAGAGCACTTTGGACTTTTCATCTTTGGGTCTGGCGGCAGTAATCACTTCATTGTGATGTCTGTGCAAATCGTCCTTGACTGCATCAAGCTCGTATTGTGTATTGCGTATTGCGTATTGTGGTCTTTTTTCGCACGACGCATCACGCATTACGCATGGCGAAAGGCTCGCCCAGAAGACAACCTCGGTTGGCTCTTCTATCCGGCACTTGAAAAAACCGGGTGTCCACAGATCCTCGCTGAAGTTCTGGCCTCTTTCCCTGTCACAACGGTAAATGAAATTGAACCACCATTGCGGGTCCTTCTCAAAAGTAGCGCCCGGACAGCTTAAAAACAGCCCGCAGCTTCCCGGTATGTCGTGGCGGACCAGCAGGCCGTCACCGAACCACGCTGAACACAATGGCGTGTACGACCTTTGCAGACTGTGAAAGTCTCGCATACCGACAAAGGGGCGCATCACAAATTCCGCGGGGCCATCCACCCTTGTAAAGCTGTATGCTATAGCGACCGTATCGGCATCCCGGACCAGATACAGGGATTTAGTGAGTTTGAGCTTGTTCAATTCATAACCGAAATGCACGCCGGTGTCTTGATGGAATTGCGTTAGAAAGCCAAACCCTGCCGGGGCGAATTTGTCGGGAAACTCAAAAGTTGAAAGGTTGAATATCTTCTGCTCAAGTATGACCATCTCCAGGCAGTTGGCCAGAGCCATTATCCTGTTGACCGGCGGATTGATGGCTCCTACGAGAAGTCCGTGATAGCCTCGTGTGTTGCAGCCGACAATCGTTGATGATGCGTAGCTGCCGCGCTCGTTTGTTAACAGCCATTCCTTGGTCAATAGGTCGTCGATAGCGTGGTTCCTTGTTGACGTGGACACAGTTTGTGTAGTTTTAGTCTTTTGCAGCATTAACACGGCGTTACTCCCGGGACACGACCACGATCTATAAATTGGACCTGCTCTGGGCATCAGAAGCGAGTCAGATCATCTATTGTACCGTTTGCAGGTGGGGCGGGTTTTTGTTTTGCGATAGGCGGCCAAATGCGCCGTTGGAGGCTGACTGTGAACATCGGCTGTGCAGGTGGTTCAGCACGTTCATAAAGTTTATATAGGAATCGTAGGGCGAATCATAGGGATTGAAATACTTGTGCACGTCGCCGTCGGCAAAGTACTTGGTGCACATGTAGTAGAAGTGGTCCGACGCTTGCAGTCTTCGCCAGTCTGCAATGATTCTCTCGTCGCCGGTTTCTTTGATCTTTTGCTCCAGCCGATACAGCTCATGAATCGCGTTGGACTGCATCGGGTTGCCGAGCCACGCAGACAGGTCTCTTTCGGTATCCGCCCAGCTTATGATATGGGGGACATCTACCGTATCGACGGCCTCGTAACTTTGAACGACCTCGCTGGGGGTCTTAAAGTCGTTGCCGGGACGCCGCAGAACCTCTTCGGGCAACTGCCGCATGAAGTCGAATATCCCCGTATCCTCCCATTGATGCTCGCCGAACGTCTCGTAATCCATGAACAGGTTCACTACACTGCCGCTGCCATTGATATCGCTTATCCATTTAGCGAATTTTTCTGCCGTCAAAGGCCACTCAATCCAGTTGCGGTTGGAGAACCTAAAGGCTATATCGTCGCTGAGACAGTAGTTTTTCAGCAGCAGTTTTAATTTGGTGCATCCCTTGGGGCGGTAGACAAAGTTGGGACTGCGCAGGCCTAAGATGTGGTCTGCTCCCTCGGTAATTATGGCGTCGAAGCAGCCCATCGACTCAACAAGGGCGGCCAAATCATTGTTGTATATCAGTTCCGTGTTTCTGAAGACCCGCGGCTTTTGGCCGAACAGACGCTCGGTCGTTTCGATGTGTTTGTTTACCTGATCCGCGAATTCGTTGCGCGAGTACAAAAAACTCAGACTGTGGTAGTAAGTTTCCGCCAGGAATTCGACGCAGCCGGTTTCTGCCAGCGCGTCGAAAGTGCTCATAACTTCCGGGCAGTACTGCTGGATCTGCTCCAGCAACATGCCGGTCAAGCTGTAGGCTACTTTGAACCGACCGCCGCACCGCCGGATCAGCCTCAAGAGCAGGCGATTAGTCGGCAGATAGCATTTGTTGGCGACCTTCCTGCAGATTGATGCGTTCTTGTAGTCGTCAAAATACCGGTCGCTGTTGTCGAATGCCGTGTAGTGTCTCAATCGTAACGGCTGATGCACCTGAAAGTAAAAACACACCGAAGGCATTTCTGGCACGGACTTAAAAGCTCAGTGTTGAATCCATCGTCTTGGCGTTTTCTCTTTTTGGGACCTTCCATCAAACCGCAGCCAGCATTTCTTCATAGATTCTTGCGCATTTGGCTGCGGAATCTTGCCAGCGTAGTTTTCGTACCTCAAAGTTGCCGTGCTGCCGCAGCGTAACCCCCAAGGGCGGATATTTCAGCACGGCGATAATCTTGTTGGCCATCTCATCAATGTCCCAGAAGTCTACTTTCAAGGCGTGTCTGAGCACTTCCGAGACGCCGCTTTGCTTGCTTATGATGACCGGCACATCGTTGCCCAAGGCCTCCAGAGGTGCGATGCCGAACGGCTCCGATACGGAGGGCATCACGTACAGATCAGCCATCCTATATATCCGGCGAACGTCCTCGCCTCGTAGGAATCCGGTGAAGAGCACCTTGTGGCCGATACCCAGTTGGGCAGCCAGCTCGATTGCACGGTGCATCATGTCCCCGGAGCCGGCCATGACGAACTTGACGTTGTCCATGACTTCGAGGACTTTCCTGGCGGCGGCGAGGAAATACTCCGGGCCCTTTTGCATGGTAATGCGGCCCAGGAACAGGACGATTTTCTCGTCTTTGCCGATGATGTTTTCGGCCAGGGCCGCATTGGAGTTTTGTTCCACGCCATTATAGACCACTTCGACCTTTTCGCGGCTAATACCATACCGGCTAATAATGATACTGCGTGTGTACTGGCTGACCGCAATGACCTTGTCGGCTCTTTCCATGCCCCTTCTCTCGATGTCGTAAATCATTTGATTGACATGTTCGCCGCTGCGGTCGAATTCTGTGGAGTGCACGTGGACAATGAGCGGTCTTTGGCTCAGTTCCGCCACGGCAACTGCCGCCGGAAACGTCATCCAGTCGTGAGCGTGAACGACATCAAAATCCTCATCTTGGGCCAATTCACTGGCCAAAATGGCGTAACGGTTGACCTCCGTGTACATGTCACCACTGTAGTCGATGCTTCCCATAGACTCGATGGGCCAGCCGATCCGGCTGGCAAGGGCTTCTCGCTTGCGTCTGAGGGCTTCTTCGATCCGCTGTTGGTGAGCGTGTGGGGTCGAATACGGCTGCAATGTTGAGGCAATCGTGCGAAAGGTCACGTTTTTTAGCTGGCTGAGTTGAAGCGTGTCTGCTGTGATCTCGCCGCCAGGGCTTAACACCCTTACGTGGCTGGCATATCGTCCGTCGACCGCCCTTGGCAGAACGAACGTTATTGTTATGCCCAGCTCGCCCATGGCCTTGGTAAGCCCATAACAAGCCGTACCCAGCCCCCCACTGATGAACGGAGGAAACTCCCATCCTAACATGAAGACTTTCATATAGTCCTCCGCGGGCTCTGTGTCATAACTGTCCTTTCACGCAGGGCTTAACGCTCGGCTCTTTCCGGCCGTGAACTCGATCAGCAGTTTGCTCCAAGGTCCTCCCGTATATGAACCTTGATTATGATTCGCTGTCGAGCACGTTATCGGCAAGAACCCTTTTACCCTTAACTGCGCGCGGGCAAAAAAAGATGCGTTCGCCCAAGCTGCTATTTATATCATCGGGATTTTGGGTAAAATAAGTTCAACAAATTTTGCTCAAAACGTAGCTTTTGGTACTGTGAATCCGGATTTTATAGGCCATAACCGGATTGGAAAAGGCTCTCAACGCCGCCTTTTGCCCCTGCCTTCAGGGTAGCACCGTCGGCTCGGCCAACCCAAAGCCAACCAGACGGTAAACCGCAGCGGGCGCCAAGCAATAATCTCGTTGCAGAACTGGTTACATCACGCTACAAAACGGGCTGAACTAAACCTTTTCGCGGTTCAGGAATTGAAACGGCCTGCGTCAAACAAGGTTACCGCCAGCCCAATGCGTGCCACCGAACGACGTTCGTCGAGAGCCGGCCTATAAATCCTGTGCTCTGACCGTGCTGCGACGGTTGGCTTTTGTTCGGACAACGGCAGCATCGAGCATCGAGTAAACACGTTCACTAATTGCTCCGAGAGCCTCCGATGACGTCATCATCTTTTTGCTCTTGATGTACGCCTTCACTTTGCTTGCCACGATCAAAGGTTCTCTCTTTTTTGCCATTCCGCAAATCCTCCCTGTCAAAATTTAAACCTTGTAGGCCGGCACCAATCCTTCGGTCCGGCACGCTATTAGAGTCCTTATTACACAAACCCATAGCATTTTCAACAAAAAAATGCGCCCAAATGCTAAATTTTTGTGTTAATAGCGCCGATAGGCACAACAAGGATCAAGTAAGGTCCGACCGGCAAACAGTGTTCTTTCTGGTTGGCGGTTTCTTGAGCTGAACGGCTCAGATGGTTTATTGTGACCAGGCCTTTCACACGGCCCGTTCCTGAGCAGCGGTTCAAGTCGCTTTTGGTTGGAGGAATAAAATGGCAAAGCGCTCGAAGAAAGGTCATAAATCACAGGCCAGACTGCAAGGATTTGTGGTCGTTGCTTTTGCCAAGGATTGGGAGCAGGCCAGAGACTATGAGACTGTGCTCAAAGTCAACGATATCCCCGCCGTTATCAGCTCACAAGAGGAATGCCCGGCGGGTACTAAGGAGATTGCCGTAATGGTTCCCGAGGATTGCCTTGATGAAGCACACGTCATAATCGAGTCGCAGAACGCTTATGACGACTTCTATGATTTTGCCATGGAAGAGGAACATGACGCTGATTTCGGCAGCGACCTTTTCGAGGATGATTTTTGAGCTTCAGTCTTTCAGGCCTGTACAAGTCAGCGGCGTCCAAGTACGGCTGACCGGCTTGGCGGAGTGAGGCTTGGCTGAGAGGTGAGCACAGTAAGACTGTGGGGTGGATAGAAATGGGTGCAGAAAATCTGCCAGAACGACGCGGTCATAGAGACCGTAGGCATAGTGTGGTTGACAGGCGATTGGGGTTGGACCGCCGACGTGGTCCCGGAAGGCGCAGAACGGATGAGCGAAAGTCCGCGGAAGAGGGACAGATGTCGGACGAACAGTTCGAGTTCCTCATGGCGGTTGACGAGTACAAGAGAAGAAACGCCAGGCCGTTTCCGACCTGGACGGAGGTTCTCGAGGTCATAAAGGCCCTCGGCTACCGCAAAGTGGCTGAGCCCCAGCCGCTCCAGCAGTTCAAGAAAAAGCCCGAACAGGACAAAGTGCCAGTGTGATATGCCCCGAGGGGATCCCACCTCTGAGCCACGGGGGGCGCACACTGCCATAAGGTCCAAAGTCGGTTCGGCTTTTACATTTTAGAAAAAGATGGTTGTTTTTGCCTCGGCTTTTTCCTATCATATTGGGGTAAGTCCGGTCGAGTAGACCGGAGATAGTAGCTCTGGCCGGCCACAGGTAAGCCAATGCTGAAAGGCCCACGAAGGGATGGCAGATAAGCGCGACGAGTCGGCCTGGTTCATGACGGGCTCATTGGTCGTTCTTGCAGCGGTAGCTTTAGCCGTCGTGCTGCACTACACCAGCAAGGTGATGATTCCCTTTGTGTTGGCCGTATTCGTTGTTTCGCTTGTCTCGCCCATTCTGGACTTTCAGATACTCCGTCTCAAATTCCCGCGCCCGATTGCAGTACTAATAACCTTTCTCTTTGTGATTGTCATTATTGCCGTTCTTTGCCTGGCGGTCACGCAGGTGGTTCAGACGATTGTGGCCACCGTGTATGAGTATAGCGACAGCCTTGCTGACCTCACCAAAAAAGCATTTGACAAAATGGGTGAATGGGGCGAGGAATTCAATCAAGAAAGAGTTGTCGGTGATCTGCGAAACAGGATCCCGGCGCTTGTGACGACCACACTTAGCACGGTCTTTGGCTTGCTGTGGAACGTTACTCTTGTTCTAATCATGGTGATTTTCCTTCTGGCAGGACGTAATCCGCACGTGGTTCGCTCAGGGGTGTACGCTGATATGGACCGCCAGATTCGCCGGTACATTGCCATCAAGATCGCAGTCTCCGCGCTGACCGGGTTCTTAGTCTGGGGCTGCTTAAGGTTGATTGATTTGGAGCTGGCGGCTGTCTTCGGAATCCTGGCGTTTGTGCTGAATTTCATTCCAAACATCGGCTCGGTAATCTCCACCCTCCTGCCGATTCCTATCGCCGCTGCCCAGTTTCAAAGCCCATGGGCCCTGATCTATCTGGTGGCTGTGCCCGGTACGATTCAGATGGTGGTCGGCAATGTGCTCGAGCCCAAGGTGATGGGCGAAGGATTGAATTTGCACCCGATAACCATTTTGCTGGCACTTTCTTTCTGGGGCCTGCTCTGGGGGATAGGCGGCATGTTTCTGGCCGTACCTCTGACCGGCATTCTAAGGATCATCCTGATGCAATTTGAGACGCTTCGGCCGATCGGGAATTTGCTTGTCGGAGAACTGCCCGGCTCCCAGCCGCCCTCTGCTTAATTCGGCGAATATCATTGACATTCGCAGCACATCGTGGCATCATGGATTACCGTTGCATCGCGGTCCGTGTATTGGCCAGCGAATATCGGGCCAATGCTCGTTCGACGTTGGCGCTGCCGTCAAAATGAAGGTGAATTCAAAGAAGGAGAGAGCTGATGCAGAATGACGAAATTTCCCGAAGAGATTTCATGCGTAGTACTTCGCTGGCCGCTGCCGCAGCAGTTTCCGGTGGGTTGGTCGGCCGGGGGCACGCCGCCGCAAAGTCGGCACAGACATCTAAGATTCTCAACTATCACCACAATATGCATTACCGCCGGCTGGGCAAGACAAACCTGATGATTTCCGAGGTCAGCCTCGGCGGCCACTGGAAGAATCGCAACGCCGGCAGGTATTGGGACCACTTCGCCAATGAGCAAGTGCCTGACGACGTCGCACAGAACCGAACTGAAGTCATAAGTGCTTGCATCGACTGCGGCATCAACTATCTGGACATAACCACCGCTGCCGAATGCCTCAGCTACGGCGTGGCCCTGAAGGGACGCCGCGACAAAATGTACGTCGGCGCGGATATTCATAACCTGGGACCCAGGAATTCGGCGTTCTGCAACGTCGAGTCGCAGAGCCACAACGTCGATACCTGCCTGCGTCTGCTCCAGACTGATTACCTGGACATCTGGCGGCCCCAGGCTAAAATGGACGGCTCCAATACGGATGCCGAAGTGGAGTCTTTGATCGAAACTTTCCAGAAGCTGCATAAGGCCGGTAAGGTGCGGCATCTCGGCATGTCGTCTCATTCCCGTCCCTGGTTCGAGCACGTCATCAACAAGTATCCAGAGTTCGAGATGATAATCTTCCCCTGCAGCGCCAAGACCCGAGAAAAAGCTAAACCTCCGACAAGACAGAACGTCGAAGAGGTCAATCCGGGCCACGGCTCCGACCAGACCCAGAGTATCTTCAAGACGGTTAAGCAGCGGGACGTCGGAGTGGTGACCATCAAGCCCTACTTCGGCGGCAGCCTCTTCGAAA
>CAZPJZ010000002.1:0-25687 GCA_964586995.1 uncultured Pirellulales bacterium
GCCCCTGTCCTTGGGTATCCACCTTTTCGTACCGATGCGGATTCCTGCCTCATCGGCCCAAGCCTTGCTGACATACAGATCGTCCACGTCAGCTTGCTGCTCATCGGCATCCGCCACGGCTGCTTTCAGCACCTTGTCAACCATCGTGGCGGCCCGTTTTCTGGTGAACTTCAAGACGTCCATGGCATCCTGGGTGCTTCGACCGACAATCAATTGTGTAACGAGTCTGGCTTTACGCGCCGCAAGGGGGGCGAAACGGTGCGAAGAGTGCCAATCCATCAAGTCATTTTCATCAACGGACAGGGCCGCAGCCAGACGGGTAATATCTTCCTTTCGAGGTCTGGGCTTAAAAAGGCCGTTTTGCCAGTTCCGGATGGCTGACACCGCCTTCTTCTTGTCCAGCCCTGCCCTAACCAGTTGCCCGGCCAAGCGGTCCACATCCACCTGCTTCTGCTGGCAAAATTCCTTTAACTTGGTAGCACTTAACATAATCTGTCGTATCTCAGATCGTGTATCTTCGTGTCATGCCGCTTCAAATCGACCCTGGTTGCTTCCGAAATTACCGTACCAATTACTTTATTTTCTTGCTGGAGTGGCCTCTGAACGTCCGTGTAGGCGAGAACTCGCCCAGCTTGTGGCCTACCATGTCCTCGGTTACGAAAACCTTGTTGAACACCTTGCCGTTATGCACCAGAAAGGTGAAACCTACGAATTCGGGAACGATCGTACATCGTCGTGCCCATGTTTTTATTGGGTCACGGGACCCGGATGCAGCTTGCTTGCTGACCTTGTTGAGCAACTTTTCGTCAACGTACGGCCCCTTTTTAAGAGATCTTCCCATTTTCAGTATCTCAATTTCTAATTTGGTGCCCGCGGCAACATGCCGTGTACAGCTTACTCTCTTTACAGAACCAACTGGACCTGCCTTCTGCTCTTGCGTCTGCGGATAATTCTGTTATTGCTCGGCTTTCGCGGATTTCTGGTTTTTCCACCTTTTGCCAGCACGCCTGTTGGCGAGCATGGGTGCCTTCCGCCGTTTGACCTACCTTCTCCGCCGCCCATGGGGTGCGAAACGGGGTTCTGGGCCTTGCCTCTCACGTGGGGTCTGCGGCCCAGGTGTCGTGTTCGGCCGGCCTTGCCGAGACTTATGTTCTGGTCGTCAGGATTGCTCAACTGCCCGATCGTTGCCCGGCATTCCTTGCGAAGCATGCGCATCTCACCGCTCGGCAGGACGACCGTTACCCAGTCACCCTCTTTGGCCACGATTTTGGCGGCACTTCCGGCGCCTCTGACCAGTTTTCCGCCCTGGCCAGCCGTCATTTCAATATTGTGAACCTCCAGACCGGCGGGAATCGCCCCTAAAGGCATTGCGTTGCCAATCTTGGGCTCACACCAAGAGCCGCTTTCGACCCGGTCGCCGACCTTTATGCCCAGCGGTGCCAATATGTATCTCTTCTCGCCGTCAGCATAGTTCAGCAGAGATATGAAACAATTCCTGTTTGGGTCGTACTCAATGGTGGCCACTTTTGCCGGGATACCATCCTTGTCCCGCTTAAAATCAATTACGCGGTATATTCTTCTTGCCCCGCCTCCTAAGAAGCGAGTAGTGGTGATGCCGGAATGGTTCCTTCCGCCGCTCTTCTTAATGCGCCTGCACAGCGACTTTTCGGGCTTGGTGGCCGTCAGCTCAGAATAGGCGTTGACGGAACTGTTTCTTCGCCCCGGACTTGTCGGTCTATATACTCGAATACCCATAACTTCACCACACTTGCGGTCAGTATTAGAACAGGTCTATATGATAATCAGGCTGCAAATACACAATCGCTTTTTTCCAACTGGCTGTCATGCCGATGTTCCTGCCTTTGCGGCGGGACTTGCCCTTGCGGTTGGCGGCCCTGACTTTGCGGACTTTCACGCCGTATATGTTTTCCACGGCGTTCTTTATCTGGGTCTTATTGGATTTCTTGCTCACCTGAAAACAGTACGCACCCCGGGTGTTAGCCAGGTGAGTGCTCTGCTCGGTAATCAGAGGCCGAAGAATTATACTGTGATCATCCACGCTAAGAGTCTCTAATCTTCATCTGTCTGGTTCCTACCCAGAACTGATAGAAACGCTTCCTTAGTAAACAGCATTTTGTGATGGCTGCAGATGTCGCCGGCGTTGAGCTCCGCTACGGGCATAATCGCTACCCTCGGAATATTCCGAGCCGACTTGTAAAGATTATCGTCGCACTTGCTTACGCTTACCAGGCAACTACGTTCGATCTTCAAATTGTTCAGAATCTCAGCAAAATCCTTTGTTCTGGGTTTTTGGAGGCTCAGTCCCTCGACGACCACGACATTTTTGCTTAGAAGCTTAGCCAAGATGGCTGAGTCTCTCGCCAGCCTTCTCTGCTTTTTAGGCATAGTCTTGCTGAAGTCTCTGGCGACCTTTGCAAACGTTACTCCGCCGCCCACGCGTTTGGCCGTCCTGCGGGTGCCGACCCGGGCGAACCCGGTTCCTTTTTGCCTGTAGAGCTTCTTGCCCGAGCCGGCCACCATGCTCCTACTTTTGGTCGCCGCTGTCCCTACCCGCTTATTCGCATGATACATAACGATTGCCTGCTTGAGCAGCGGGTACCTGACGCGGCCTCCCAAAGCCGATTCATCAATCGTTACGCTATCGACCGCTTGCCCTTGCGTATTGTAGACAGCCAACTGAATCATTTCTTAACCTGGGCTCTGGAGCTAATTAGACTTTTTAGTTTTGGCGCTGCGAACGATACAATATCCACCGGCAGGCCCCGGTATAGCGCCTTTAACAACCAGAAGATTCCTCTGCTGATCTATTGCCAATAAGCTATGGTTTTTTTCCGTAGTCCGGCGGTTTCCCATGTGGCCGGGCATCTTCTTTCCTTTTTTGGGGCCTCCGCTCATACCGGCGTTGGTGGCGAACGCCGATATCGAGCCTTGCGCCCGGTGCTTACGTTCTGTTCCGTGCGAAGCCGGGAACCCGGTAAAGTGATGCCGCTTCATCGCGCCGGCAAAGCCCTTGCCTTTGCTGGTGCCCACAATGTCGACAAGCTCATTTTCTGCAAAAGTAGCAACCGTAATAGAGTCTCCGACTTTGTACTTTGGCTCGATCTGGTCGGGCAGCCGCATCTCCCTGACAAACCTCTTAGCAGTAGTATTTGCCTTCTGAGCATGGCCGGCTTGCGGCTTGTTCGCGCTCGAGGGCTTTACATCATCGTAGCCCATCTGAACAGCATTGTAGCCGTCCGTCTGGACGGTCTTAACCTGCATAACCGTGCAGGGCCCAGCGTGTATGACGGTGACGGGCACCAAGTTGCCCGCCTCGTCGTACAGCCGGGTCATACCAACTTTCTTTCCTAATAACAGCGCCATTTTTTCTCGTTCAACACCGAGCGCGGGTCACGCCTTTATCTTTACAAACACGCCCGCCGGCACCACCAGCCGGTTCAGGACTTCAGCCGTGCGCGCATTGGCCTCATAAATGTCAATCAGACGTTTGTGAGTCCTCATCTCAAACTGCTCGCGCGATTTCTTGTCAATGTGCGGGCTGCGCAAAACCGTGTACCTTTCAATCCGCGTCGGCAAAGGGACCGGACCACTAACACGGGCATTGGTCTTTCGAGCGTGCTCTACTATCTCCTTGGCAGATGCATCGAGAGCCCTATGATCATAGGCTTCCATTCTGATTCGTATTCTTTCGCTTTCAGCAGCCATAGCCTTCCTCTACGATCCCCGCCAAGCCGGTTTCCAAAGCATAGAATGGGCCTCGAATCAAACCCTTAAAACCAAAAAGACCTATCGCCACATCCGACACACAAGCCAAAAACAAGATAAAAACTCAACTCTTGGCCTACAGTTACTGTATTATCCGCTAAATCCGTGCTCGTGTTACTTTGGCAGGAAAGGCCTCTGTGCCGATTATTGACTATTGTTCTGTACTTGAATTCCCAACAACCAATAGTCTATGTCGCCTTCCTTAAAGGGTTGGGATTTGAATCGCCTTGCGATCCTTCCGAAGCCTATAACAGTTTTTCTGGATCCCTAACTCTAACCGAGTACGAACCAACCATCCTTGATGCCCAACGGCTAAGGTATGTAAGCCCAACTTACGCAAAGCCCTCTTTGGCTATGCTCGCCACGGGCGAAAGCTCGGTAACTTACCACACAATTTCGGGCCTGTCAACAAAATGTCGGACAAAATCTTTGCGTAAGTACAAAAAAAAACGCAATTTTCTTTTTCTACAGGATGACTTGCTTGGCAATCTGATCGGGCGCCTTCTCGTAGGTCAGGGGCTCCATCGTGAAGGTTCCTCGACCGGCTGTAAGACTTCGAATTTCGCTGGAATAGCCAAACATCTCAACCAGAGGCACTTTAGCACCGATAATCCGCATATTGGCGTGACTGCGACAATCCGTAATCGCACCCCTTTTGCCAAGCAAACTGCCCTGAACGGCCCCAAATGCGGCCTCCGGGACCACAACTTGCAGGCGCATAATGGGCTCAAGCAGGACGGGTCCAGCCTTCTTGAGCGCTTTTTCGACGGCGATCGCTGCTGCCTGTTCAAACGCCAAATCTGAAGAGTCCACGGAATGAAACGAGCCGCCAATTAGCGTAACTTTTGCTCCCACAATAGGATAGCCTGCCAATACGCCGCCGCCCAAGGCCTCCCGGGCACCTCGTTCTACCGCCGGGACGTACTCCCTTGGTACCACATCGGAGCCGACGTTGGCCACAAATTCTATATCAGCCGCCCAATGGCCGTCATCGGTCAGCACAGGCTCGACGACCAGAACAACATGGCCGTACTGGCCATGACCGCCTGTCTGGCGAATAAACTTGCCCTCGGCTTGTGCAGCTTTGGTAATAGCTTCCTTATAAGCCACTCGGGGCCTGCCGACTCGGATGTGGACCTTTTTTTCCTTAACCAGTTTGTGTTGCAGGACTTCCAGATGGAGCTCGCCCATCCCACTGATGATGGTCTGGCCTGTTTCTTTATCAGTTTTGCACTGAAAAGTCGGGTCTTCGCGCCTCAAAGCGTGCAGTGCATTCGCCAGTTTCTCCCTCTCTGCCGCAGTTCTCGGCTCTATTGACATATTGATTACGGTATGTGGAAATTGAATGCTGGGCAGGCAAACTGGGTGTTTGGGGTCACATAGGGTATCTCCGGTCAGAGTGTGCTTCAGACCCAGAGCCGCTACGATATCACCAGCGCGGACCGAGTCCAGGATTTTTCGCTCATTGGCGTGCATTTCAAATATTCTGATAATATTCTCGCGCTTATCACGGTTCGGATTGAGCACCCTGACGCCCGATTTAAGGGTACCCTGATATATTCTCAGGAAGGTCAGATCACCATGCACATCGGCGGTAATCTTAAATGCCAGTGCGACCAAACTGCCGTTCGGGTCACATTTGATTGATACCGGTTTGCTCTTATCAGCGGGTTTGTGGCCGGTCAGAACCGGTTTATCCAAGGGAGAAGGTAAATAGGCAACCACGCCGTCAAGCAGCCTTTGAACCCCAATGTATTTTAGGGCCGAGCCAACGAACACCGGCTGAAGCTTGTTGCTCAAAGTTCCTTTTCTAACGGCTCTGTGAACCATTTCGCCACTTATCGGCCTATCGTGAACGTAACAGTCCATTAGCTCTTCGTCATATTCGGCGGCCCGTTCGATTATCGCATTTCTTTGCTTCTCTGCCTTTGGCCTCAATTTTGCTGGGATTTCGGCCTCTTGAAAGGTTGACCCCAACTCTTCGGCCGTATAGAAGACCGCCTGCATCTTAATCAGGTCTATTATGCCGGCAAAGGAGTCTTCCGCCCCTATGGGAATCTGCAAGCACACCGGATTGGCAAGCAGCTTGTCGCGGATGCTCTGGACGCTCATCTCGAAGTCGGCGCCGGTCTTATCCATTTTGTTAATAAAGCAAAGGAAGGGCAGCTCGTATTTCTGCCCCTGTCGCCAAACTGTCTCGCTCTGGGCCTGTACCCCTTCGCTGCCGTCGAATACCGCCACGGCACCATCGAGGACGCGCAGAGACCTTTCAACCTCGGCGGTAAAATCGATGTGGCCGGGCGTATCGATCAGATTAATTTCAAAATCCTTCCAGGGGCATTTGGTTGCTGCCGAGGTGATGGTTATGCCTCTTCTTTGCTCCTCCTCCAGGTAGTCCATGACCGCGGTGCCGTCGTGGACTTCGCCCATTTTGTAAGTCTTGCCGGTGTAGTATAATATGCGCTCGGTTACCGTGGTCTTGCCGGCATCAATGTGAGCTATAATGCCGATATTGCGTAGTCTTTCTAAATCGCTTGTCATTGTCTCTTGAATACAGGATTACGGTCTATACAAAAATGGCGGGTAGTGGAAAGCCCAAGGCTGTCCACCATCCGCCATTACTTACGGAATTACCATGCGAAGTGAGCAAAAGCCTTATTGGCCTCGGCCATTCTATGGATATTCTCGCGGGTTGTCATAGCCCCGCCGTGTCCGTTATAAGCATCGAGCAATTCGGAAGCCAAACGCTCGCACATCGGCTTTCCCTTTTTGTCCCGGGCCGACTGTATGATCCATCTGAAGGCAAGCGATTGCTGGCGTTTGGGGCTAACTTGCATGGGCACTTGATAGCTGGCCCCTCCGATCCGTTTACTGCGGACCTCCAGCAGCGGCTTAACGTTATTTACCGCTTTTTCGAACACCTCAAGCGCGGGTACATCCTTAGTCTTTTTAGATATAATATCCATCGCTTCGTAAAAAATCTGCTGCGCAACGCTTTTTTTGCCATCCCACATCATGGAGTTGACAAACTTCGAGACCAGCTTGCTATTATACTTGGCGTCGGGCTCAAGCTGTTGCTTCGACGCGGTCCATTTTTTTGCCATTATCTACCTCGATACCTGGTCTTATTTTGCTTTTTTGGCCCCGTATTTGCTTCTACCCCGTTTGCGGCCGGCCACGCCGGCACAGTCGAGAACTCCACGAACAATATGATAGCGGACGCCGGGCAAGTCCCTGACGCGGCCTCCACGAATCAGGACCGTGCTGTGCTCCTGTAGGTTATGATCGATGCCCGGTATATAAGCCGTGACTTCCTTGCCGTTGGTCAGTCTAACACGGGCAATCTTTCGCAAAGCAGAGTTCGGCTTCTTGGGTGTTTGAGTCCGCACGATCAGGCAGACGCCTCTTTTCTGCGGCGAACCACTGATATCAGATACCCTCTTGCGGCGCTTGGATGCCGCTCTGGGATGTCTGACTAACTGGTTAAAAGTAGGCATAGCCCACACCTCACATTCCATGCTTCCAAATCATTTTAGCTAAGTCCCAACGCTTCCTTGACAGCCGCATCAGCCTTTGCCTCTGCCTCCTTGACTTCCCTGACTTCTGCAAATTCCTTGGGCAACGGCGGCTCTGCCAGGTGTTTGACCTTCATTTCGAGATACGGCTTAAAGGCGGTCCCCGCCGGTATCAGATGGCCCAGTATCACGTTTTCCTTCAAACCATGAAGTCCGTCCACTTTACCTGCCAACGAGGCCTCCGTCAAGACCTTGGTAGTTTCCTGGAAGCTGGCTGCCGCAATGAAGCTATCGGACCACAGGGAGGCTTTGGTGATCCCCAACAGCAGCGTTTTTGCCGTCGCCGGCTTAGCCCTTCTTCCCTTGGCGGGCGTGCCGCCGAGCGCCTCGACTTTTTCATTGACACTGGCCAGTTCCTTCTTGTCCACAATCTGACCTTCTTTCACCTCGGTGGCGTCTCCGACGCTGACGATTCTGAAGCTACTGGCCACTCTCTCATTTTCCCGTCGGAAGACAAATTTATCAACGACCTCGCCCGGCAAGAAAGAGCTGTCGCCAACCGATTCAATTTGCACCTTTCGCATCATCTGCGAGGTGATCATTTCTACGTGCTTGTCGTTGATATTGACATTTTGCGAGCGATAAACGTTCTGGACTTCTGAAATCAAGTATCTCTGCAGAACCTCCTCCCCCTTAATGCGCAGAATATCGTGAGGAACCAACGGTCCATCCGTCAGTGCGTCGCCGGCTTCCACGAAGTCCCCCGCGTGAACATTCAGGTGTCTATCGCGCGGGACGTGATGCTCTTTTTCCATTCCGCTCTCGGAGCGAATACTGATGGTCATCTTGCCCTTGCGTTTGTCGCTTCGCAGCTCGACACGACCTGAGATTTCGGCCATTGCGGCGGGGTCCTTTGGTTTGCGAGCCTCAAATACTTCGGTTACTCTGGGCAGGCCTCCGGTAATATCCTGCGTGCCGCTGGTGGCTCTCGGCTGATGAGCGAGCAACTGGCCCGCCTGCACCTGCTGACCTTCCACCACCTCGATTCTCGCTCCCGCAGGCAAATAGTGAACGTCGAGTATTTTGCCGTTGGCATCCTCTATGATAATCTGCGGGTGCTTATCGCCTTTATGCTCTATCACCACCGGTCGCTCTACGATCTTGGGAGGCTCAGCGGGCGTGCCCTCCTGCGAATCTTCAACCTTCAGTGTTGTACCTCTAATTTTCAGTTCTTCCGTCTGGACGGTCTCACCCTCGATTATGTCCACAAATCGTATGCGGCCGGGAACCTCGGCCAGGATTGGCGTGCGGTGCGGATCCCACTTGAATAAGGTTACGCCCATTTTGACCTTCTGGCCGTCCTTAACCAGAATAGTGCCGCCATAGGGCACCTTGAACTTGTCGAGCTCTCGATCCTTGGCATCAAGAATAGCAATCTCACCGTTACGCTTGAGCGCAATTGTATGTATGCTGCCGTCCTTTTGCTTGAGGGAAACCGCGTTTATGTCCCGATACTGGACCTTGCCCGTGTACGTGGCCTTCTGCTCGCGTTCGAGAATGGCTCTGGATGCAACGCCGCCGGTATGGAACGTCCGCAGCGTCAACTGCGTGCCGGGCTCACCGATTGACTGTGCGGCAATAATCCCGACCGCTGAACCCTCTTCAACCAACTGGCCGGTACTCATATCCCAGCCGTAACACTTTGCGCACACGCCGAACGGGCTGTCACAGGTCAAGGGACTTCTGACGCGAATGGCGTCAAGACCCAGGGCCTCTATCTTTGCCGCCGCTTCCGGGGTGATCACCGCGTTTTCCCGAACAATCATTTCATCGGTTATCGGGTTACGAATATTATCTCTGGCGGTTCGGCCAATAATGAGTTGCGAAAGCGGCACGTCGACCTGCTCGCCTCTGGTGACCGTGCTCTTGGTAATTCCCTGCAGGGTCTGGCAGTCGCGCTCGATGATAATTACATTCTGGGCGACGTCTATCAGCTTGCGAGTAAGATACCCGGAGTTGGCGGTCTTTAGCGCCGTATCAGCCAGCCCCTTGCGCGCGCCGTGGGTGGAGCTAAAGTACTCAAGAACGGTCAATCCCTCGCGGAAGTTTGACTTGATTGGTGTCTCGATAATCTCTCCGCTGGGCTTAGCCATCAACGCCCGCATTCCGGCGAGCTGCTGAATCTGGTCGATACTTCCTCTGGCGCCGGAATCGGTCATAAGGTAGATGGGGTTGAGATAGGGCCGCCCATCCTCGGTGGTATCCTCCCTGAGCCCCCGTATCATTTCGTTCGTGACCGCCACGCGAGCATTGGTCCAGGCATCGATCACCTGGTTATACCTTTCCCGCTCGGTCAACACTCCCTCATTGTAGTTCCTCAGGATTTTGCCGACCCTTTTTTCCGTCTCATTGATAATTTCTGCTTTCCTTGCCGGTATCTTCAAGTCGGTAATGCCAAAGCTCATACCCGAAAGCGTAGCGTATTTGAATCCTAAGTTCTTGATCCGATCGAGCAGGTCGATGGTTTCGGCGCTGCCGGCGAATTCGAAGCAGTCGCTGATCACACGGCTCAGCTTCCTCTGCGACATGGTCACGTTATAAAACGGCATTCCGGCCGGCAGGATATCGTTAAACACGCATCTGCCCACCGTGGTTTCAATCACCGAGTTGGCCGCTTCCAATTCCCGCAGCTTAATCTTATCGCCGTCCTCCACGACCACTTTATCCCTGCCAGGTCTTACCCTGATCTTTTGATGCACCCCGATTTTGCCCATCTCGTAGGCGGTCATCGCCTCGAAGACATCACGAAATGCGCGTGTTTGCTGACCTTCGCCCTGGGATGTCCCGTCCTCTGCATAGGTCAGATAGTAGTTTCCCATCACCATATCCTGAGACGGTCCCACCATCGGGGAGCCGTTGGCCGGCGAGAAGACATTGCTGGTGGTCATCATCAGCACGTGGGTCTCAGCTTGAGCCTCAACACTTAGCGGCAAATGCACGGCCATCTGATCGCCGTCAAAGTCCGCGTTGAAGCCCTTGCAGGCCAACGGGTGAAGCATAATCGCATTGCCTTCCACCAGGATCGGCTCAAACGCCTGAACCCCCATCCGGTGCAGGGTCGGGGCCCGGTTCAGAAGCACCGGGTGCTGATGAATCACTTCCTCCAGAATGTCCCAGATCACCTCGTCCAGGCGCTCGATCATTCTCTTGGCGCTCTTGATGGTGTCCGCCAGGCCGTGCTGTTTGAGCTTTCGAATGATAAACGGCTGATACAGCTCCAGCGCTATCTTCTTGGGCAGGCCGCATTGATACAACCTCAAATCCGGTCCCACCACAATGACCGAACGAGCAGAGTAATCGACACGTTTTCCCAGCAGGTTTTCACGGAACCGACCCTGCTTGCCCTTGATCATGTCGGTCAAAGATTTCAGGGGCCTGTTGTTGCTGCCCAGGACAGGTCGTCGGCATCGCGAATTGTCCAGCAGGGAATCCACGGCCTGCTGTAACATCCGCTTCTCATTGCGAATGATGACCTCTGGGGCGTTTAGGTCCATTAGCTTCTTTAGACGGTTATTGCGATTAATGATCCGCCTGTAGAGGTCATTCAGGTCGCTGGTGGCAAAGTTATCCCTTTCCAGCAGAACCAAAGGCCGCAAGTCCGGCGGGATAACGGGAATCGCCTCAAGCACCATCCACTCTGGCTTGTTATTGCTGTTTATCAGCTCGTTGATGGTCTTGAGACGTTTTGTAAGGTCTTTTATCTTCTGCTTGCTGCTGGTCTTGGCAATGGAGCGCCTCAATTGAGCTCCGAGGGCTTCAAGGTCAAGATCATGCAAAAGGACTTTGATGGCCTCGGCCCCCATAAAGGCCTTGAACGAGATGCCATACTTGCTCACGGCCTCGCGGTACTCTTCCTCACTCAGCAGTTGGCCTCGCTTCAACGGGCTTTGACCCGGATCGGTAACAACGTAATCCTGAAAATAGATTATCTTCTCCAAGTCCGAGGTTTTCATTCCCAAAATAGTGCCAAGGCGGTTGGGTATGGACTTGAAGAACCATATATGCACAACGGGAGCTGCAAGGTTTATGTGTCCCATGCGTTTGCGGCGAACCCGGCTGTGAGTAACCTTCACGCCACAACGGTCACAGATTATGCCCTTGAACTTGGTGCCTTTGTACTTGCCACAGGCGCACTCCCAGTCTCGTTCAGGGCCGAAGATTCGCTCGCAGAATAATCCGTCCTTCTCCGGCCTGTAAGTGCGGTAGTTGATTGTTTCGGGCTTGCGGACTTCGCCAAAAGACCAGCTACGAATATCATTGGGACTGGCCAGCGAAATCTTGACCGAGCCATAGTCATTTATACGATCGTAAATGTTACTTAACATTCATCGCCCCTTATAAATGATCGACAATCTTGCCATCAGTCCTACAGTGTCGTCATACCGAGCCGTTTCTTTTCAAGCTGAATATTCAATCCCAATCCTCTTATCTCGTTGCATAGCACGTCAAAGGATAGCGGGGTGCCAGCCTCGAGGGTGTTTTGTCCTTTGACCATGGATTCATAGATTTTTGTCCGGCCTTCAACGTCATCGCTTTTGACCGTCAGCATTTCCTGCAGCGCATAGGCGGCCCCGTAGCCTTCCAAGGCCCAGACTTCCATTTCGCCGAACCGCTGTCCACCGGTCCTGGCCTTACCCCCCAATGGCTGCTGAGTAATCAGGCTATATGGGCCGGTCGCGCGAGCGTGAATCTTGTCATCGACAAGATGGTGCAGCTTCATCATGTAGATGTGCCCGATGGTCGCCTGCTGATCGAACGGTTCTCCCGTTCTGCCATCGTATAGCTGCGTCTTTAGTGTTTTTGGTACATGGATGAAAAACTCGTTGTCCGGCGGTGCTTCGCCGCGTTCGTCGAGTTCGGCCCTTCGCTTTCTCATAAGCTCATTTGCTTCGTCGGTAAACCGCCGTATATCCTCCTCAGTCGCCCCATCAAAGACCGGCGTAAGCGCGTAGAAACCCAATACCTGCGCCACCAGGCCGAGATGCGTTTCGAGAATCTGGCCAACGTTCATCCGGCTTGGTACACCCAGCGGATTCAGCAAGATGTCCAGAGGGGTGCCATCCTCGAGGAAAGGCATGTCCTCTTCCGGCATAATCTTGGCGATGACCCCCTTGTTGCCGTGGCGTCCGGCGATCTTGTCGCCGATCGACAGCGTCCTTTTGATTGCCACGTAGACTTTTGCCATCTGCAGCACACCGCTGGGCAGCTCATCGCCATGCTTCATTCGCTCTATCTGGCGTTGCTTTTCCTCCTGGATTTCAGTAATCTTAGTCCAGAACTTATCTACGATTTTCTGCACGTCGTCCCGGGCCGAGGCCGGTTTGACCCATTTGATATCGAAGTTCTCAATCTGCTCGTAAATGACCTCATCGTCGGCGCTGGCTCCCACTTTCTGGCGCGTCGAGGGATCGACAATGGTCACCTCCAGTTTGGCGTGGATCGCGTCGATCATCTGCCTGAATAACGCGCACTCCTTCGCCTTCATCTCGCTTTCGCACTGCTTCATTTGAGCCGTCAGTTTCTTTTTTTGGTCTTCGCTGCCTGCACCGCGCCTCGTGAATAGCTCCGTTTTTATTACTACGCCCTCATATCCGCTGGGCAGCTCGAGCGAGTCGTTCTTGACGTCCTCGCCCGCTCTGCCGAATATCGCGTGCAGCAGTTTCTCCTCGGGCGTCAGCTCGGTCTTGCTCTTGGGAACCACCTTGCCCACCAGAATATCGCCCGAGCATACCCGTGTTCCTTCGCGGACGATTCCGTGCTCGTCAAGGTTTCGCAGCGCCTTCTCGCTGACGTTGGGGATATCACGCGTGAATTCTTCCTTACCGAGGCGCGTTTCGCGGACCTCGGCGGTAAACTCATCGATGTGAATACTTGTAAAACTATCGTTTTTGCACAGTTTTTCGCTGACGATAATAGCATCTTCAAAGTTGTAACCGTCAAAAGAGACAAACCCGACAAGAACATTCTTACCGAGAGACAACACTCCCTGGGCCGTCCCTCCCCCATCGGCTATAATCTGGCCCGCTTTGACCTTGTCACCCAACTGAACTATAGGTTTCTGGTTCAGGCAGGTTCTTTCATTCAATCCCTCAAACTTCTGCAGGTTATACTCGTCGGTATGATTCAGGATTATCTTAGTTGAGTCCACCGCCGTAACCACGCCGCTATTCTGCGCACGAACGACCATACTTGAGTTTTGCCCGACCACCTTTTCCATGCCGGTGCCAACCAAAGGCGGCTCGGTCCTGAGAAGCGGGACGGCCTGTCGCTGCATATTCGAGCCCATCAAGGCGCGGTTGGCGTCATCATGCTCCAAGAACGGAATCAGCGAGGCCGAGACACCCACGATCTGCTGGGGCGAAATGTCCACATGGCCGACCTCGTCGCTGACGACATGGGCCAGTTCGCCGCCTTTTCGGGCCAGGACCAGACCCTTTGCTATTTTGCCGTCACGGTCGACGGCACTTGGGGGCGCAAAGACAGCCTTTATCTCCTCATCGGCCCGAAGGTACACCACCTCGTCTAAGACCTTGCAGTTTTTGACTTTGTGGTAGGGTGTCAGCAAGAAACCATACTCGTCAATGGTTGCGAATATCGCCAACGAGGAAATCAGGCCGATATTCGTGCCTTCCGGGGTCTCGATCGGGCAGATTCTGCCATAATGGCTGATGTGGACGTCGCGAACCTCAAAACCGGCTCGCCTCCGGTTCAAACCGCCCGGACCCAGAGCCGAAAGGCGTCTCTCATGCGTCAACTGGCTTAACGCGTTGGTCTGGTCAACCACCTGGCTCAGCTCGCCGCGACCAAAAAAGTAGTTGATACTGCTGGCCACGCTCTTGGAATTGACCAGGTCGGCAATCCGAAGAGGCTCCTCGGTGTCTCTTTTGATACTCATCCTTTCCTGGACGGTCTTTCGCAGCTTCAGCAGTCCCTTTCGGATTTCATCGGCGGCCAATTCGTCGATGGTCCGAAGCCTTCTGTTGCCCAAGTGGTCGATATCATCGACTTCGCCCTGATTGTTGCGCAGGGCGATAATGTATCTCATAGTGTTAATGAAATCTTCGGGCCGAAGAGTCATTTCATTTTCGTTGACGGTCTGATTGAATTTTCGGTTCAATCTGAACCGACCGACTTTTCCCAAACGGTACCGGTTAGAATCGAAGAACTTCTCGGCGAAGAAGCTTTTTGCCTTGTCCGGGTTGGGCGGGTTACCGGGTCTGAGTCTCATATAAAACTTCAGCAGGGCCTGCTCATGGCTCTGGCAGTCATCTTCCGCCAGGGTATTCAGAATCAGCGCATCTTTGACCTCGTCGATCACTTCTACCTTTTTAATTCCGGCTTTTTGTATTAGAGAGGCCCGGTCGCCGATCTGGGCGCCCGCCTTTACGATGATTTCGCCTGTCTGGCGGTCAACAATAGGCTCGACGGACCACATCGTCGGCACCAGCTTATCAACCGAGACGGTTTTGGTTGGGTAAAACAGACGCAGAACCTGCTCGGTTGCACCATAGTCGTGGGCAATCGCCCGCAGGAAGATCGTTGCCGGTATCTTGCTGGATTGGTCGATCCGGACTACCAACACGTCCCTCTGCGTCACGGCGATCTCTATCCAACTGCCCCTTTCAGGTATGACTCTTCCGCCGTGCAGCACACGGTCCCCTTCCTTGCTCTCGATAAGAAAATCTACGCCTGGGCTGCGGTGCAGTTGGCTGACAATCACCCGGACCGCACCGTTGATGATGAACTCGCCGCCTCCGATCATGACCGGAATCTCGCCAAGATAGATTCCCTGTTCGGCCAAGTCCTCGCCGGAGTCGGTGCGCAGCCGGCAGTGAATCTTCAGCGGGTAAGCATAGCTCAGCCGCAATTGCTGGCACTCCGTCGGTGTATAATGGGGCTTCTCCAGCTCATAGTAAAGATATTCCAGAATCATCTTCTTGTCGTAACTTTCGATAGGGAATATCTCCCGAAACAGAGCTTCCAGCCCTATCGGTTTGCGCTTCGTCGGTGCGACATCTTTCTGCAGAAGGCATTCGTAACTTGTCTTTTGTATCGCTACCAGGTCCGGAATATCAATCGTATCCTTAACCCTGCCAAAATTGCGAACGGTTTGTAAACCCATCTGACACTCCCAGGCCCAAAACCATGAATACCTTATCTAAAACATCTTGCGTTGTGCGTGATGTTCGCTCTACGATTCATCGGCCGCGATGTTCGTTCACGCCAATTCAACTACCGCCCCCACAGCTTCGAGTTGCTTTTTGGCTGCTTCAGCATCTTCTTTGCTCAGGCCCTGCTTGACCGGCTTGGGAACGCCGTCAACCAGGTCCTTAGCTTCCTTCAAGCCCAACCCTGTCAGAGCTCTCACTTCTTTTATCACCTGAATCTTCTTGTCGCCGAATTCTTTGAGGATAACATCAAAGCTGGTCTTTTCTTCAGCTTCCTCAGCCGGTCCACCCGCTGCCGGCACCGGGCCGGCCACCATCACCGCGCCGCCCGCAGCCGGCTCTATGCCGTACTCTTCCTTAAGATAATCGCTCAGCTCTTTAGCCTGCATTAACGTCAGGCCGACAATTTTGTCCCCGAGCTGCTTAACCTCGTTAGTCCATTTCTTTGTCTGCTTGGCTTGCTGCGGCTGCTCGGTCTTGTCTGCTTCCTTGACCGGCTTAGGCTCTTTGTTTTCTGCCTTTGCCTGCTGAGTTTCCGTCGTTTGCTCTGCCTCTTTTGTTTGCTCTTTTGCCATTTTCTTACTCCCATCAGATAGTGCCCGGTGGTAGCCGGAACTGCGTCGTTCCGTTTTGACCCGCAACCGGGGCAACCACGCAAGCAACAACGATTCTTGCCTCGAGTTCACCAGAAGCAAATTCGACGGATGCGGCTTGGACTTATCCACTCCCGCCCAGGTCGCGCGCGCTTCTGGGCGCGTTAAGGACCGCGCTACGCTGCTTGTTTCTCAGCCCTTTCTATTAGCGACTTTATGCAACCCACAATAACCGCCGCCGGAGATCCGATGCTGCCAGCCAACCGTCTGGCAGGCGATTGTGCCAAGGCGACAATTCTACCCTGCAACTCTGCCCGCGTAGGCATCTTTGCAAGGGCCGCCGCGGCCGGACCGTCCAGAGCCGAGCCCTCTAAGAAGGCACCCTTTATCTCGATCACGGGCACCTTCTTGCTCCATTCGACCAGTTCTTTGGTGGCGTCAACGATGCTGTCACCACCATAGGCAATCGCGCAAGGGCCGCAAAATAAGGCCACCGCAGCGTCCTTCTGGCGACTACGCAGCGCTTTCTTGACCAGTGAGTTCTTCACTACCATCAATCGGATGCCCTTTTCGTTGAGCGCGCCGCGCATCAGATTGTTGTCGATCCCGTTGACACCTTTGATACTAACCACCAAGAAGTCATCAATGTGTCCGTCAACGATCTTCTTTTCCAGCTCCGACCGCAGTAATTCTTTTACATACTTGCTCATCTGTTTACCCGCAGGCCTTCAGTAATTAGTGCTGTTCATCATTTTGAACACGGTCAAGCATCTGTCGTTCAGAGCCAAATCCTCGGTTCTATCCCGAGAGAACCCTGAAAGCAGTTTACCGTCAAAGACTGATTGCTATGGCCGGGCTCATGGTCGCAGAGATACACATTTTCTTGATGTACGTGCCTTTCGCCGTCGCCGGTCTAATCTTCTTTACATGGGAGAGGAATGCCTCGACGTTGTCCACCAGCTTTTCAGCTTCGAAGCTTTGCTTGCCAACGACCACGTGCACATTGCCGCCCGCGTCGTTTTTGAACTCCACCTTGCCCGCCGCGAATTCGGACACGGTGCTTGCCACGTCCTCCGTTACGGTTCCTTTTTTGGGCGAAGGCATCTTACCTTGGGGTCCGAGTATCCGGCCGAGCTTGCTCACCTTGCCCATCACCTTGGGCGAGGCGACTGCCACGTCGAAATCCAGCCAGCCATCAGAGACCCTCTTGATTAGCTCGTCACAGCCGGCCTCGATCGCGCCCGCCTTTTTAGCTGCTTCAATGTATGAATCCTCACAGAAAGCGATAACTTTTTTCTGCTTGCCGATGCCATGAGGCAAAGATATTGCGCCGCGGATCAACTGATCGGCCTGCTTGGGGTCGATACCCAATTGCAGCACACACTCAATAGTCTGGTCAAACTTCACCGACCCAAAGGACTTGATTTTCTTGACCGCCTCGGCCAAGCTCATCAGCTCTTTGCTGACCTGCTGTGACTCGTTTTTATACCGTTTGCTTCTCGATCTCATTGGTTAAACCTTTGGTCATGCTGCCGTTACACGCCTCTGTGGGCTGGGCTGCTATACTCTGCCCGCTGCCTTCAGCTTCTATTTCTATGCCCATACTGCGAGCGGTACCTTCGATAATTTTCACCGCCCTCGCCATGTCGTACGCGTTCAAGTCCTTGAACTTGGTTTCCGCGATTCTTCGGATCTGCGCCGCGGTGACTTTCGCGACGGTTTCCCGATGTGGGGCGCCACTTCCCTTGGCTATTTCTGCGGCCTGCTTCAGCAAGACGGCCGCCGGTGGACTTTTGACCTCAAATGTAAAACTTTTGTCCACATAGACCGTAACAACCACCGGCACGATGGTACCATTTAGGTCCTTTGTGCGTTCGTTGAACTGCGAAACGAACTGCCCGATATTAACGCCGTGCTGACCCAAAGCCGGTCCGATGGGCGGGGCCGGCGTCGCCTGCCCACCCGGCGCCTGCAATTTGATCTTTACTGCGATTTCTTTAGCCATCTTTTGACTCTAATCTTACCTTGGCAACCTATGAACCCAAAGTCATTACTCTATACTCTTTCGATCTGCCAGTACTCTATATCCAGCGGCGTGCTTCGTCCGAAAATAGTCACAATCACCCTGACAATGCCGCGCTCAGGATCAATCGAATCGACGGTGCCTTCGAAGTTCTCGAAGGCCCCCTCCCGAATCTTGATATGGTCGCCTTTCTTAAACTCGACTTTAATGCTCGGCGCCTCCTCCGGCTTTTCAGCCTCAAGAAGCATCTTTGCCACGTCGGTATCGCGCATAGCCGTAGGAATTCCTTCTGTCCCGATGAAATCTCCGACGCCGGAAGTCCCCTTAATCATAAACCAGGCCCTTTCGGGTACACGCCCGTCGTCGGTCGGCTGCATCTCCATGAAAACGTATCCGGGATACAATTTGCGTTTGTGAACCGTCTGTTTGCCTCCGCGAATACGCTTAATCTGCTCGATAGGAACCTCAATTCTGCCAATGATGTCGGTCAAACCTTCCTTTTGTACCTTCTGCGTCAGAGCCTCCTTGACCTGAGTCTCTTTGTTGGCCGCAACTCGCAAAACGTACCACTGCATCTTCGATATCTCGTACTGAATCTGGCTCGTAGTGCCGTGCGCTATCGCTCAGCGCAACAAGCGATTGAACACCATCTGAAAACTAACGTCAGTGGCCCCAAGAAGCACCGCCATAAGAACCACAACCACAATGACAACAATCGTTGAAACCGCTATTTCTTTTCTGCTTGACCAGCTTACCTTTTTGACTTCGCCTTCAGCGGCGATCATGAAATCAGCCACGGAAGGTCTATTAATCACCCAAAGAATTACCACGCTCAAGGCGACCAGCAGACCGGCGGGCACCATGGTTTCGACCCACAATCCGAGGTCGGCCGCCTCCAATTTTCTGTAAAGCCCAAGACATCCCAATCCGGCAATGACTATGGCCGCCACAGCCGTGCTTATCCTTGTATTTTTCCCCTGGCCGCGCTTATAAATATCAAGAGTCACGCTATATCAACCTTATCCCAGTTCTTTCCTTGCTTGTCACCGATCGGCCTTGGCACTATCAGGCCAGGAGGGAATCGAACCCCCAACCTTCGGTTTTGGAGACCGACGCTCTGCCAATTGAGCTACTGGCCTATCTTCTCTATGATCGGGGTCGGCCTGCATTATTTTCGCCGCAGTTTATGAACTGTATGTTTACGCTCCCTTTTACAGAATTTCTTCAACTCCAGTTTCGGGGTGCCCTCTGCCACACTGACACTGGTGCGGTAGTTCCTGCTCTGGCAGTCAGTGCACTCAAGCCAGACATTTTCTCTTTTGCTTTTTTTCTTAGCCATAGGTTCCGTTTTGCCAAGCGGATCCGTCTATCCAGGACCTGCTTGCCCAGCCGCCGGTGTCTCCGGATAAACTTCACTGGCGTAAATACTTTGCTTTTGATGCTCGTGCAGTTAAACAGCTACACAGAGATGCTCAGGCAAGAATCTTCGTTACAACGCCGGCACCGACCGTTCGACCTCCTTCACGAATGGCAAAGCGGAGGCCTTCCTCCATAGCTATCGGTGAAATTATCTCCACCTCCATTGCAATGTTATCGCCGGGCATACACATCTCTGCGCTTTTACCGTCTCGACTCATCAGCGCCAAAATTGAGCCGGTCACATCCGTTGTTCTGAAATAGAACTGGGGCTTGTAGCCCGGGAAGAACGGGGTATGACGGCCGCCTTCTTCCTTGGTCAGAACATAGACTTCAGCGTAAAACTTCGTGTGGGGAGTAATGCTGCCGGGTGCTGCGATAACCTGTCCGCGCTCCAGCTCTTTTTTCTCGACGCCGCGCAGGAGCACGCCTATGTTATCGCCGGCCTGGCCCTCATCGAGCGTCTTGTTGAACATCTCGACCCCTGTCACTACGGTCTTACGGGTATCTTTTGCCAGCCCGATGATCTCAACTTCCTCTCCTACTCGAATTTTGCCGCGATCGACGCGGCCCGTGCCGACCGTGCCACGACCCTTGATGCTAAACACGTCCTCGACGGGCATAAGAAACGGCCTATCCACATCACGAGGCGGGATCGGAATGTACTTGTCCATCGCTTCGAGCAGCTCGACGATCGCCTGGCAGGAAGGGTCATCAAGACTCTCAGCTCTCATCGCCTGGATGGCAGACCCTCGGATCAACGGAGTCTCATCGCCCGGGAACTCGTATTTATTCAGCAGCTCTCTTATCTCCAGCTCGACCAAATCAAGCAGCTCAGGGTCATCCACCAAATCCACCTTGTTCAAAAAGACGACTATACTTGGCACGTTAACCTGGCGGGCAAGAAGAATATGCTCACGAGTCTGGGGCATGGGGCCGTCGGCCGCGCTGACCACTAAGATTGCTCCGTCCATCTGGGCGGCGCCCGTAATCATGTTCTTGACATAGTCGGCATGGCCGGGACAGTCAATGTGGGCATAGTGCCGATTCTCCGTCACGTACTCCACATGCGCCGTTGAGATCGTCAGAATCTTGGTTGCGTCCCGCCGACCTTGAGCCTCCGACGCCTTGGCGATTTCGTCATAAGACTTGAACTTCGACAGCCCACGGAATTCCATCACCTTTGTCATTGCAGCCGTTAAAGTCGTCTTGCCATGATCCACATGACCGATCGTTCCAACGTTGATATGTGGTTTTGTCCGCTCAAATACCGCTTTAGCCATCTTAACATAAACCTCCAATGTGTCAGGTTAGTATTTACTTACTCAACCAACTCTACGAAATCCACTTTCAAAGCCTATAGTCGGCCCATCGGCAAGACTACTGTTATGCTCTCAAGCTATGCCGGCTTGACCTGCTTGCATCGAGCTGCTGATGGGATTCGGACCCATGACCTCGTCCTTACCAAGGACGCGCTCTACCGGCTGAGCTACAGCAGCCTTTAATATTGTTGCTCTCGACCACCGTGCCGTTGAGCCGAAGAATAGATAGCCTCAAGACGGCTCTGACACAGCAAAGACAGCGGGCGCTCGGGTTTGCTCATCAGTAGCGTTATCCCACACAGGACCACAAACTTGCACCGGCTTCACCCGCGATACAAACCCTGTATTTTAGGAGGGCTATCCCAATAGTGCAACCAGAAAAATTGAAAAATCTTAAAAATAGAGACTCCCCCGGTTTCTTAGCCGCTTTGGCAAAAAAAGCAGCCTCTTCGGGCAAGACGCATCTGACAAACGCTCGGCCCCATCCTCGAAAATATCACGACCTATTACGCCGCTCTTTTTGGCTTATCCGCACCCGCTGCCTCGCCAAGACGCGCCGCCCAGCGCTTCAGTTGCGCCTGCCACTTTGGCCTGGACGGAAGGCTTCTCATGTCTATTTGCATCAGCGCTTGCAGAACCACGCCCGTATCGGCCCCGGCAGGCGGATTGCTCAGGTAATCGTCAATGACGTACACCAGCGCACTATCCGGATCTAAGTCCTTTTCTAATAAGAGGTTCCTGACTAACTTTGCCGCACTTTCCAGGTCTGGCCACCTCAAGTATGCGTCCAGCAGGTCGGGCAAGAGCGCCTTTTTTTCGTCGGCGGTCTGCGCCACCTCGCACAAGAACTCCAGGCACTTTGCCGCTCGCTCAAACTGGCCGCTTGCAAGATACAGCCGAGCCAGCCTCGCTCTGGTATCCTTGAGTACTGCCGGCCTGTTTTCTCCAGCCGCCTTTTGCTCTGCAATCTCAAGAAGGGATATTTTCTGCTCTCGCGACAGTCTATTTGGGCTGGCATCGGAGTCCAGCTTGGCCATCCATTCGTTCGCGACGGTCACTCCGGAGCGTCTGAATATTTTCAGCATTGCCTGCCAAGCCGGATCACTTTCGCCCGTTGCACCCATTCTTTCTGCCAGCCAGAGCAAATCTTCCCCGCCGCCGACTTCACCTCTCAGATCTATCAACTTCCTTCGTATGATGGGGCTCGGATCGTTGACCAGGTCTTTTCTCAATCTGCCCAGCGCACCGACCCTGTCTATGTGGACCAGCCCATCCACGGCTGCCTGCCGCACCAGATCTGCCGGGTCACTCAACGCGCCCTCAAACAGAGGTCTGTAAATCTGCGCCGCTTGATCTCGACAAACACTTCTGGGCGCACATAGGCCCGCCATGGCGCCGAGCAGCTCGCCGCGCAAGGTCCCGTCCACCGCGTTGACCTGCTGGTTATACCTCTGCGCAAGCAAACCGAGATACTTGCCGGCATCCTCGGGCGTCAGTCCGTTCTGCTCGAGCAGTTTTTTTATCACTTCAGCGCCTTTCTGCGCCTTCTGCGGGTTGTCCTCTGCAAGAAAGATTGCCGCCCAGGCCAGCGTTTGGCCCCTGACCTCTGGGGAAATCTTAATTGGCGGATTGTACAGAGCAGCGCTGGGGACCGCCACCCCAAGGGCCCTGAAAATCTCCATCTTGACTTCATCGTCCTGTTCGCTCTTGATCTGTTCGAGCAGTTTTTCGGCTGAATTCAGCTCTCCCATCAAGGACAGTAGATTCGCTACGCTCAGCCGGACCCTGCGATCCTGGTCTGAGACCAGGTTGATCAGAATAGGCCCGAGCTCGACCGGCAGTTTTGATTTTGTCGTCGTTCCCACCCGATCCTGCCGGACCTTGTCCAACGCCCACAACTTGACTATGGGTTCGGGGCTACCCAGGTGGTCTGCCAAAAATTTGGCCTTGGCCGCTTCATCGACAATGCCATCATAGCGCTGCCTCAGCTCGGACAGATAACGATCGCGCCACAGGGCCACCTCAGCAGCAAGGTTACGCATCTCTGCTTCCAGACGAACCAGACGTCTACGCAGGAATGCCGCGAGTCCTTCGCGCTGAAGTCTGTATATATCCTGCTTTCGAGCTTCAGCGTCTTTGCCGACAGGGATACCCAGAGAATCCAAGGCCTCCTCAGCAGCCTTGGCTACACTGCTTTCGGGGTCGTCAACCAGCTTTATCAATCTTATGGCTGCTCTGACGTCCGGACGAACCTTCAACGCAAGTATAGCGTTCAGTCTGGACTGGACTGAGGCATCTGTTAACATTCGCTCAAGGTCCTGCTGTACCTGTTCATAGTCGAAGATTAGCGTCGCTTCGGCAGCCAATCTTGCAGCCGCTGTATCGTCGCCGGCCAGTATCTCAAGCAGCGGCTGGATGAAATCCTCCTTGTTTGCGATAGGTTTGTCAGTCGCCCTGGTTTGAGTCAATGCCTTGCACACGGCCATTCTTGCGGCACTATTTCCAGGCTGCCTTAACGTTTCGAGCAGGATTTGCCTGGCAAGAGGGTTCTCGTTGAATAGCATGACCGTTGCAGCATCTATACGTATCTGCTCGCTGCTGCCCTCGAGCAAAGTGCTCTTGTAGATTTTCAATTCCTTGTCGAGCTCGGCCTTTGCTGACGTATCGGCAGCCAGCGAGACGGCCCTGTCCCCACCAGCAGCCTGTTGGCATCCTGTGGCCAGCAGAAGCGTCAGCACGTATAGGCGTTTTCTGCTCATCCAGCTAACCCTAAACAAGCGCTTTGTCTATCGGCCTGACCCTTTATAGTAACCGCAGGACCAGCCAAAAGTCAAGCTGTTACCTGCTATCCTCATCGCTCGAACGTCGACTGACTAATAGTTCGCACAAAGGTACCGATCGGAAAAACCCACTACCATTCGTATCTGCTTTCTGCCAACACCTTGCCCCGGCAGCGTCACGGCCGAGGGTGGTACTTCTTATGGATCATCCGCAACCTTTCTTGGTCAACATGCGTATAGATTTGCGTGGTAGCGATATCTACATGTCCAAGCATTTCCTGAACGCTTCGCAAATCAGCTCCTCCGGTCAGCAAGTGCGTCGCAAAGCAATGCCTCAGTGTGTGAACGGTCAGATTCCCGGGCATACCTGCACGGATTGCGTATTTTTTTACTAATCTCCACACCTCAATACGACTCAAAGGCCTGCCGGTTCGAGAAAGCAGCAAAAAATCACCGGCTAATCCGGCCTCTCGATGGGCCAATTTTGGCCGTAAGCTCGCCAGATACTCTTGCACAGCCGCGACAGCAGCCTTGCCAACAGGGATTACCCGCTCTCTGCCGCCTTTGCCCACGCAGCGCAGATAGCCAACATCAAGGTTCAGGTCCGAGATTCTCAGACCCGCTAATTCACTGGCACGCAGTCCGGTGGCATACAGCAGCTCAAGCATCGCTTTGTCACGAAGGTAAAAAGGCTCGTCCGGTGACGGAGCCTCCAATAGACCGGCAACCTGCCGTTTGCTGCAAGTGACCGGCAGTTTCTGCCACGCCTTGGGGAACTCCGTGGTTGTCGTCAGGTCGTCGTCTACATACCCCATGAGCCGGGCAAATCTCAGGAACATTCTGACGGCTACGAGACCGCGCTTTATCGAGGCCTCGCTCTTCTGGTCTCGAGCAAGCAAACGCAGATAGCTGTGCACTACAGCCGGCTTTATCTGCCGCAGTTGGTCGATTGCATTCGACCTGCAGTGTTCCAGAAAAGTCTTCAGGTCTCGCCCATAGGCCAGGACAGTATTGCCGGACAGTCCAGCCTCTATTCTCAAATAGTCCAGGAACTCTTTGACGGTCTGTCCCAGAGGCAGACCGAGCAATTTCTCAGTAACCGATTGTGTCTGTGTCGAGGGCATCACTACTTAGAAGGCTCTCCGCGACACGTTGGTAACAATATTAATATCGGCATTCGGCGGGGATAATCTTTAGCCGCCCCAGCGAGAACCGAAAAAGCCGCACTAAATAACCGAGACGGCAAATTTTGCTTGAATTGGCTGGCTCTTTGTGGTAAATAACAAAATTAATGCGGATTATTGGGAAGGACGTCAAATGAGAAAGTTGATTCTGTCTTTTACCTGCCTTGTCCTGGCCGTTCTTTGCCAGGCAGAGCCTATCGTGGCGGCGCCGCAAGCCAATACCACCGTTGAGCTAATCCGGCCCGGTTACTTCGATGGCTGTGGCGTCCTTGTACAAGGAGTGGAGTGCGTGCTATTTCAGTCCGATGGGGGCGGGTTGTACGTCTTAAGTAATCTGGGTAGCTTTCAAGTCGGTGATTACGTGCGGGTGCGGGGCGTGCTGAACCCACATTGTGTGACGATTTGCATGCAGGGAGACGGCTGCATTGAGCACAATACCATTTTAGCCTGTCTACGCGGTGATCTCGAAGGCGACGGAGAGGTTGATTTCGCCGATTTCGCTGTGTTGGCGTCTTACTGGCGGGATGCTCAGCCGCACGGGCAAAGTGATTGGGGCCCATGCGCCGATCTGACCGGTGACGCGGTGGTGGACCTGAGGGACCTTGCACGACTGGCTGAAGATTGGCTGAAATCGGCCGAGGAAAGCAAGCTGGCTAAGTCCACTCTGGCCGAGTACTACACGGCGTACGAAAATCCCGTCCAGCCAAATGCGCCCGGGTACAGCCTGCCGCTCGATTTGGCGGCCGTCGAGAACTACGCCGCGATGGATGCGCGGTTCGGCCTGAAGAGGGTCGAGCCACTGCTGGTGCAAAATGGCTTTGCCGTCATCGAGTATGACTT
>CAZPJZ010000003.1:0-22714 GCA_964586995.1 uncultured Pirellulales bacterium
GTGGCATAAAAGACGAGCTGCCTCTGGCTTTACCGCCGACCTTATGCAGATTGGAAAACCGTGTTGACCGTAAGGCTCTGACAGAAATCGCCAAAGTATTTGTCGAAGCCTTCGCAGCCTCTCATACCCAAGAACCCGACTTATTGATACTGGACTTTGATCCCACCGATGACCCCGTGCACGGCAATCAGCAGATGAGATTCTTTCATGGTTATTGCGTAAGCATGCTGGTGGCTGGATGCTCGATTCCCGTTGAGCATCAAGTATCGAGAATGGAGGTGAGGCTTCTGAGTTCTGCCTTATTGTCGGCCTTGCTGCCAGGGTTCATCGTGCGCGGGAAGCGCACCTGGTTTGGGAGTGGCCATAGTAACGGGCATCTCGACAGGTATCTTTTGCGAGCCGCGAAGGACCCGCGCCAGTTTTTCCTTCGTGAAGCGCACAGGTTCGGCAATAAGTTCGGGCACACTGTAAGTCCACAGGCACGAGTCATAATAGGTCGGGTCTTTCTGCGGCAGCAACAGCGGTTTGCATACGTTACCGAGCTCGTCTACGTATGCAAGGTATATCCTGGTAAATGCGCCGCTTTGTCTTTTACTGCTGAATGCTATCCATCGGCTGTTACTGGACCAACTGTGCCAGCTTTCGCTTTCGTCACTGTTGATTTCCAGCCGTTTGTACTCAAACTGCCCGCCCGCACCTTCCTGGTGGGAGACAGTAGCAGGGGCATTAAGATCCATCATGTACAGGTCGCTACTTTGTTGGTAAACGGGAAAGCAGCCATATTCGCACATGCAGAACAGCAGCCACCGGCCATCGGGGCTAATCCGGGGCAGGAGGATGCTTAGACCGGTATCTTCTGCCGAGAGTACGGTTTCAAGCTCGCCCCACCGGTCGCGGCTAACGTCGTAGCTTATTCGCATCAGGTCGTATTTGATCTCATTGTAGCGGGCCGGGATGACGTTGCGCTGCGACCACCATAGAGGTGCACTGCAGAAGTACAGGTACTGGCCATCCGGTGACCAGGACGGATAAGTTTCGAGCCGGTCTTTCTTGGAAATATTCGGCGAAGTCTTGGCGGTCTTGGAGTCAACCAGGTAGTAAGCCACAAGGGAATCGAGGTCGAGCACGTCCCGAACTTCATCTCTGGCCGAATGAAAGAATTGGGTCACCTCATTGATAGAATACGCCACGACCTTGCCGCTGGGATGCCACGATGCATATCCGAATTTTGTGCCGATCTTGCTAATGGTGCCGTCCTTGACTAACAATTCGGGGCTGCCATAGTCTGCACTGCGGACGGCGATGAGCATTTTGGCCGGCTGGTTTGCGCAAAATGTGTGACAGTTAAGACACCCATCGCCGAAATATCCGTTGTTCAGTACGAGCGATTCGTCAAAATTGTGCAAGCAGCGCTGGTAGATGCCCATCTCTGCCCAGGCCCCGCAGGCGGGATGGATTTTTCGATATACCAGATAATCATCTATATCCTCGCTGGCGATTTTGCTGGTGACGGTGAGGAATCTATCCCACTGAGTGTTCCGCGTCTGGGCAGAGGACTTGGCAGCTTGCGGTTTTACAGAAACGTCAAAATGCAGCTCCTCTCCGCGGTTAAGGTCGAGAAGCTTACGCCAGAGTCGCAGGGGAATCACAATCTTCGGGGATCGGCTGAGAACTTCGATAGGTCGGCCTTTTTTGGAGTATATTCTTACGAAATAATGCGTGCCGTCTTCCCGGACAAGAAAGTTCAAAGGAGCGATGTTCGGCGGAATGACGGTCTGGCAATAGTCAGGCTGGATTCTGGGCAGGCGACCGACCGGGCTGCACTGCCCGGGTATGGCGGCGGGCTCTGCCCCGTGTACGCAAAGGACGTAAATTAGTACACCGGCAAAAGGTGCTATCAGCGCCGGCGGCAGCAGATAGCGATGGACTTTCTGCACTATTTTACTCCTGAAAACCCATAAAGATGGTAAAAGAAATAACTATCGCCATAAGCTTTTGCCAACTCGTTGAAAGCCGCCTGCTTGTTTCTGGCATATCGATTATAAGCGGCGCTAAACTGCTCGATCTGCTGACGTGCTTGCGGGCTAACCTCGTAGCCCTCCAGATAAAGCGGTTTTCTTTGGCCGTATACGTAAATCAGCATTGCTTGTTCGTAAAGTCGAGGCACCTCGGCGTATTCAAAATCTTTCAAGCGATTTATGTTTTTGATGAATTCATCCAATCGCCGGTTGAGCAGATACCATGTCATCAGGTACTCAAAAGCCATTCGGTTTCGGCGGTCGTTTTCCAGCAAGGCTAAGAACGCCTTGTCCTTGGCATAGAAAAGCAAGATATCGTCATCGTCCAGGCTCAGGCGGCGCAGATGCTGAATCCGGTCGTCACTCGACAGGTTGGGGTCCGACTCCAGACGAGCCAGATAGTCTTTGGCCCAGCCAGCACAAAACAAGGTTTTACTCAGTGCTCCCAGGTAAATCCTGGCAGAGGGAATATTTCCTTTGACCATATTTGTCAAAGCCAGCCGTTTCAAAATCATTGGCTGCGCCCCGTGCACTTCCATGCACTCAATCAGATTCTTTTGGGCCATATTCATAAGGCCGAGGTCCATCTGAGTGTCAAACTTGTGCCAGTGCACCAGGGTCCTATCTTCACCGGTCAGCAGCAATGTATCCGGGTGCTGAGGATAGCTGAACATGTCATAGCCGAGCCGACCTGTGTGATAAAAGGCCCGATTAACCGCGTTGATTACGAAGATGCTGTAGGGATGGTCGCGAGCAGCCTCAAGGACTTGTGGCCACATCTCGCGGCAGGCATAGTACTGAACTGCAAGTAAGGTTTTCTTATTGCTATCGTGGCAGAAAAAACCCGCGGCAACGGCCAGCGCAACCAGAATCAGCGATTCAAGGGCCCATCTGCGACCGCCGTCGGCCCAAGGGCCGAGGCCGATCAGCCCCCGCCCTTGGGCGGGGGGACTACCTTTGCTTTGCGGCCTTTCGGATTTGCCCTGCCGCCTCCATATCTGCCACAGCCCCAACACAAGCCAGGTCAAAGGGAAAAACAGATATAGTATATAGACCATTGTTACCATGGGCTTACGGCTTGTCCAACCGAGGACTTTCCAGGAGAAAGGTAGTAGATTGGTGAAAGCATCGATAATACTTACGCCGAAGTAGAGTACGCCCAGCACGTATGGAATCACAGCAAGTGATAGCAAGCACACAAGGACCATGTGCCACCGACGCGCAAAAAGCAGCTCGTAGAGTGCGCAGATAAGTGCAAAGAGCATGAACGCACCGCCGGCGATTGTATACAGAGCTATAGACAGAACCAGAAAACACAGCACAGAGGACAGATAGCGGAGGACAGACTCTGACTTCCGACCTCTGACTTCTGTTAATCTGACGTACAGGCACACGAAAAGCAGAGCCGCCAGCAAGGCCATTGTGCTAACAAAGTGATACGTGTACTGAGCGTAGGTAATCAGTAAGAGAATCGGGCCGACAAAACGGACTAAACGGAGGCGCTGTGCGTTGAGCGCTTCTAGGAAATACCCCGTGCACGCGCATATCAACCAGGCCTGCAATGTCAGAACAATGGCGCCCGCCCAGGAATAATAGAGAAGCTGGGACAAGAAAGCACAGATATATTCGAGTGGTCCACCTGGGTACGACAAGAACCTGCTGAAGAATGTCCAGCCCTTGAAAAACACAGGGAAATTGGTAATCACTCCTCCGCCGCCGTAAATAAGGCACGGCTCGACATAGAGCCAGAGGTACAGATAAAACAAACTGAAAAAGGCCAAGCTCTGAATTCGATGCCACATAAGTTTTAGGTCAAGAATTTTCAGCTTGGAGTCTTCGAGCTACTTTGCCGCTTGTATGGCGTCGGAAAGCCGGACGGTGCCCTCATATAAGCTTCTGCCGATTATTGCCGCTGCCGCCCCTAGTTGGGCCAGCTTCCTGACGTCATCTGTTGTGCTCACGCCGCCCGAAGCGACGACGGGCACATCAACCGCTTCAATAAGCGCCTTTGTTCTTTCGAGGTTTGGCCCGGCCAGCATCCCATCTTTGGTGATGTCCGTATATATTATCGCCGCAAGGGGCAATTTCGCTGCTCTTATGGCAAATTCCAGCAGAAGTTCGGGACTATCCTGCGTCCACCCCCGCGTGGCGACGCGTGAGCCGCGGGCATCGAGGCCGAGTGCGATTTTACCGTTGAACTTCTCGGCCATCCGGCTGAACCATTCGAAGTCACTTGTTGCTTTGGTGCCGATTATTGCCCGTTCGACCCCGATATCGAATAGCTGCGTTATCGCCGCTTCGTCACGCAGTCCGCCGCCTACTTCGATTTTTAGTTGGCCAAGGGCTGCTATGGCCGAAATGGCATCTGTGTTGACCGGTCTTCCCACTTTGGCACCTTCGAGGTCAACGATGTGCAGCCACTGTGCTCCGTCAGCGATGAATTGTTCAGCCTGCCTGACCGGATCGTTCTGGTAGGTTATTTGCCTGTGATATTGGCCCTGGATGAGTCTGACACACTTACCTTCAATCAGGTCGATTGCGGGTATGATGTCCATCATTGCGTCTCCAGCCAAAAATTCCCTTAGCAGGTTGCCAATCACTCGACCAGCTATTTTATCGGCAAAAACGGCGCCAAGTTCTTAGACGAATTGCGGTTGCTGCTTGTCGGCTGAGAAGGCCCGCTCCTCCGGAGTGGACCGGCGGCAGTCCGCCGGCCAACCAATTGGCCCCGCGTGAAACGCGAGGCCCATCCAGTCTGGTGTATCCTGCAGGGACCTCAGCCCACCAGCGGGCGAATTCTGTCTATCGTGAAGTAGACTAAATGCTTGTTCGCCTGCACGGAGTCTTTACGGCTCCTCGGACGCTGTGCCTTTATCGCCTTGATCTTTGCCGGATCCGATTCTTCTCTGATTCTTGCAAGGTACAATCGTTTGCCGTGGTATCCTTCGCCGTGCTCGATGAATAGATAAGCTGCCTTGGGATTCGATTGGATGTTTGCGTAGCTCAGTCTCTCAAGCATACTGAAGGCTATGGTTTTTTCATTGATAACGTAGGGCCGGGCGTAAATGGCAGCGTCAACATTGCCGTCAGAATCGCACGTGGCCAAGACGCCTGTTCCTTCGGTGGTTCGGAAGTATTCAGCTAAAGTCATAATTATCTCCCTGAGTTAGGATTGCGCTTAGAGCCTCTTCAACTTCTGGATTTTTGAACCTAAATCCTGCCTCCAGCAACCTCCTGGGCATGACCTTCTGGCTGGACAAAAGCATCTGGTCGGCCATTTCACCAAGAGCCAATCGCAGGATAAAGCCGGGCACGGCCAGCCACGATGGTCGATTCAAAACCTTCCCTAAGGTCTTGCAGAATTCCTTCATTGTCACCGGCTGCGGCGAGGTCAGATTGAAAACGCCGTGCAGGTTTTCGTTATCCATCAGGAATCTTATTGCTGCAACTTCGTCTTCAAGGCCGATCCAGGAAAACCACTGTTTGCCGCTTCCGAGATGTCCGCCGAGATAGAACCGGAACGGCCTGGCAAGCCTCGGCAGAGCTCCTGCCTGGCTGCCTAAAACCACGCCGCTGCGAATGATCACGCATCTAACGCCCAAGTTCTCAACATTCTTGACCGGTCTTTCGATAGCTTGGCATACAGTTGGGAGGAATCCTGTGCCGGCAGGCGAAGTTTCATATAGAGATTCGTCCTGTCGCGAGCCATAATAACCGATGGCCGACGCCTGAATTAGCACTTTCGGCTTTTTCTGAGCTTGCCTGATAGCTTCGGCGATGGCTTCTATCACATCAAGTCGGCTTTGCAGAATCTGCTCTTTTTTGGCCTGGTTCCACCGGCCTGAGCCCAGGTTCTCGCCGGCCAGATTTATTACCGCCAGTGCTCCGTCAACCTGGCTGACCAATCCAGCGGGGCTGTTACCGTCCCAATACACAACTGTCGCCAATTGTCCGAGAGATTTCCCGGCCTTTTCTGCGTTGCGGGATAAGGCAGCTATCTCGTAACTCTTGGCGAGTTCTCGGCACAAGGCCTTTCCGATAAAGCCGGTCGCCCCTGTTATCACGACGCGCATAAGTTGACCTTTACTGAGACTTTTCCAGGGCCTGGATATTCTTCACGTAGGCGTCGGGGTCGAATTTTCTTTTCAGTCCCGCGGCGTTCATATAGCGAATCTTGCCGAAAACCGGCCTTTCCCCCCAGGCTCTGTCGTGTTTGCCGAAGCACCAGGCCACGCCGGCAAAACCGTTGGGGTCTCTGCCATCAAGCTCGTACTTGTTGTTAAGATACAGGGCGATCTTAAATGCGGTTCGCGGGTCCTTGCTCCATTCGAGGATTTTCTTGCCCCAGTACATTCGCATATAGCCGTGCATCTTGCCGGTAATGAGCATTTCCTTCTGGGCGGCGTTCCAGTACGGGTCGTGCGTTTTGGCCGCTTCAAATTCGGCGAGTGTGTACACGTATTCTCTCTTGTCCCGCCGGTGGTAGTTCAACGTATTCCTTGCCCAGGGCGGAAGACAATCAAAGGAATCGTAGTTACGGTTGTATAATACGAAATTATGACTGAGTTCCCTGCGGACGATGAGTTCCTCCAGGTAGGCGTCCTTACCCAGACCGGCGGTTTTTGAAACTTCCAGCGCAATATACAAGGGCGAGATTTGCCCGAAATGAAGGTGGGGACTCATGTTGGAAAGGCAATCGGCAGAGGGGTCGTTACGCAGCTCGGCAAATTTGCTGAGCTTGGTTTTCAAGAATTTGCTCAAGCGTCGCTTAGCTTCGTCACTGCCCCCCTGAAAAGTCGTGACTCTGCTAACGCTTCGGTCAACTTTCAACTCTGATATTGTCCTGTCGATGTTATCAATATTAAGGCTCTTGAGTTTCAAGCCGAGCGAGTCGCGCTTGGGCTTGGTGTGTTTGAGAGGCACCAGGTAATAGTCAAGCTGCTTTGTGATTCTCGGCCGAAACGTTCCGGCAGAGAAGTTTTCCTTATCGGAGGCCTGTTCCACCGGAACGATCAGGTTCGTTTCCACCTCGTGCAAAGGGCACTTGATTCGCTTGGCGGCGTTTTCTCGCCACCTGCGTTGGATGCGCAACTGACCGGCATCAACCACTACCATAGCTGCTTCTTCCGCCAGGGCAACGGTTCCCCAATCGGGGGATTGGTGCCGGACTGCCATTTGGATACCTTGGCGCTGCAGGGCTGTCTGGACCTGTTTCAGTCCCTCGAGCAGAAAATAGTAATGCCGTTGATTTGCCTCGGGGAAGCTCTCGGTTATTCCGAAGAACACCAGGACCGGTTTTCTGAGTTCATTTGCCTTGCGGATTGAGTATTCCAGGGCGTGATTGTACTGCGCCCGTTGTGCCGCCTGCATCCAGTAGAGCACGTACTTTCCGTCCCTGAGGGCCTTATTGTTGAGAACTTCTATTCTTTCCGGCTGGATCATTTCAATCGCCTATTGTGGAAAATATACCGACCAGCTCTGCCGCGGTCAGTAATATCCAATGGTACGGCAAAAAATCGGTTGCCCTAGCAGGTTCAGAACTATATTATATTCGCAAACAGTTGGGTAACGGAATCTTTTTAAGCTGGGAGGATTTACCATGAGTAAGGTAAAGTCTGTCATTAGCAGGGCAGTTGTAAAACCAGATTCATTGATAAGTTCGGTGCGGCTTGTGGTTCTGGGAATCGTGGTCATGTTTTTAGCGGTAGCAAGCCTCGGTGTCTCCGGTGGTTCCGCCGCTTCGGCCAAGGAAAAAATAGCAGTTATTTTTGACACCGACATCTGCGATGACATTGACGACACGTGGGCACTGGTCTTGCTTCTTCGGTCGACCGAGTTCGACGTCAAATTGATCACCACCGAGGTGGGCAACACCGAAGCTAAAGCAAAAGTCGTGGCCAAGCTTCTGGAAATAGCCGGCAGAACCGATATTCCGATAGGCATCGGGCTGCAGCAGCACAAAAACGAGCACAGGCAAACACCGTGGGCAAAGGATTATGACCTCTCTTCATATCCCGGCACGATTCATCGCGATGGTGTGCAAGCCATCGTCGATACCATTATGGGCGCTTCCAAGCCGATAAAACTCGTGGCGGTAGGGCCGCTGCCCAATGTCGCAGCGGCGCTTCAGCGCGAGCCTCGGATAGCCCAGAAAGCAGAATTTGTCGGAATGCACGGCAGCGTTCGGCGCGGATACGGCGGCAGCGCAACGCCCAGCGCGGAATACAATGTCAAGGCCTTTGTAAAAGAAGCGCAGAAGGTTTTTACCGCCGATTGGGATATGATCATCACGCCGCTGGATACCTGCGGCATAGTGCAGCTAAAGGATCAGAAGTATCAAAGAGTCTTCAAGAGCCGAAATCGCCTGACGCGGGCGCTGATTGAGAACTATCGGGTCTGGTACAGACAAGGCATCCTGAATCAGCACAAAGACCTGAGCGAGCAAGAGCTCAACAAAAGGGTCGATCAAAAGGTCGACTCGAGCAGCACGACCCTCTTCGACACAGTGGGCATTTACCTGGCTATGTCCACGGAGTTGGTGAAGATGGAAAAGCTGCCGATTGAAGTCACCGATGATGGGTTCACAAAAATCGCCGACAAAGCCAAGGTGATTAACTGCGCCACCGAGTGGAAGGATTTGGGCGCCTTTGAGGATTTTCTGGTCAGGCGATTAACGCGGCGAAGTCGATAACATGCATTTGGGCTGACCCGTTTGGCGAGGGGCGGAAAAATCAGACGAAAAAAGCCAAAAATTGTCGTGGTCGGCAGCTCCAATATGGACCTGGTCGTAAAATCCGCCAGGATTCCTTCTGTGGGCGAAACTATCCTGGGCGGAGATTTTATAATGAACCCCGGCGGCAAAGGAGCAAACCAGGCGGTGGCCGCCGCTAAATTGGGGGCGGAAGTGTACTTTTTGGCCAAATTGGGTACTGACATCTTTGGCGGGCAATCGCTTACCAACTTCAAAAAGCAAGGTGTTAATACGAAATATGTCACGCGCGCCGAGGCAGCTCCTTCCGGTGTGGCTTTAATTATGGTTGATGGCGCCGGCAACAATGTCATCGTGGTGGCCCCGGGTGCAAACCGGAAATTGTCGCCGGAAGATGTCAAACAGGCCAAGCCCGACATAGCCTCAGCAGGCTGTGTTGTCGCCCAACTGGAGGTGCCGCTGGAGACAGTCCAGTTCGCTGCCAGCTTAGCCAATACGTCAGGGGTGACCTTTATTCTGGACCCGGCGCCTGCGCAAAAGCTGAAGCCAGGGCTTCTGCAGATGATTGACGTGCTCAAGCCCAATGAAATCGAAGCTGCGATTCTGACGGGCATAAAAGTAACGGGCCGTAATTCCGCACGGGCGGCGGCTGAAAAGCTGTTAAAGAGGGGCGTAAAAGCAGTTATCTTAACCATGGGAGCCAAGGGTTTTATGCTGGCTGATAGAGATCGGACAGAATTTGTCCCCGCCATAAAAGTAAATGCCGTTGATGCCACGGCGGCGGGCGATGCTTTCACCGGCGCTCTGGCTGTCGGCCTGGCTCAAAGGCAAGGACTTTTTGAGGCAGCCTGTTTCGCCAACTACGTGGCAGCTTTATCCGTTACCCGAATTGGAGCCCAGTCTTCTATGCCGAGCAGGCAAGAGGTGGAAGATTTTATGAAAACAAGATGCTGAAGGAGTCGGTAATGGGACGCTCTAAAAAGACAGTCGTGGGTGGATTTATTGTGTGCCTTGCTGCTTTTTGTATGCTGCCGGCCGGCTGCAAGCAGCGTGAAGAGGGCAAGCCCAAAATTGCTCTGGTGATGAAGTCGCTGGCCAACGAATTTTTTAAGACGATGGCCGAGGGCGCGCGCACCCATCGCGATGAGCACGCGGGCGAGTATGAGCTTCATGTGGTTGGCATCAAGAATGAGCTGGATGTCGCCCAGCAGATACAGTTCGTTGAACTGAAGATCGCCCAGAGGGTAGACGCCATAGTGATTGCTCCCGCGGATTCCAGGGCCCTGGTTGCGGTGTGCAAGCGAGCAATGGATGCAGGGATTATTGTGGTCAACATTGATAACAAGTTCGACGAAACCGCGCTGGCGGATAAGGGCGTCAAGATTCCGTTTGTCGGGCCGGACAATCGCAAAGGGGCAAGACTTGCCGGCGAGTATCTGGCCAAGAAGCTCAAGCCTGGCGACGACGTGGCGATTATCGAAGGGGCGCCCAACACGTTCAACGGAATTCAGCGCAAGCTTGGGTTCGAGGACGCCATGAAGGCAGCAGGGATGGACATCGTCGCTTCCCAGTCGGGCTATTGGGAGATGGAAAAGGCCAATCAAGTCGTGTCCGGCCTGATCGTCGAGCACCCCCAGCTTAAGGCCATTCTGTGCTCCAACGACAGCATGGCTCTTGGGGCGCTGGCCGCGCTTAAAGCCGCAGGCAGGGCCAACGACGTCTTGGTGGTCGGCTTCGATAATATCTCGGCCGTGCAGAAATTGCTCAAGAGCGGTCAAATCGTCTGCACCATCGACCAGCACGCCGATAAATTAGCTATATATGGCATCGAATATGCCCTTGAAATGCTTGAGAATAAATCCCTGCCGGCGGACAGGGAAACTCCGGTAGACCTTATCACGGCGGAAAGCCTCAAATGACCTCCGCGACCGGCAAAATGCTGCTGCAAGCCTGCCAGATCAGCAAGTCATTTCCAGGTGTGCAGGCTTTATCGGGCGTGGACTTTACGCTTCGAGAAGGTGAGGTTCACGCTCTGGTTGGTGAAAATGGCGCGGGCAAGAGCACTCTGACGCGGGTTATAGGCGGCCTTGAGAGACCCGATTCCGGCAGCATGGTCCTTTCGGGACGGCTGTACCAGCCGCAAAGTAAAGCCGATGCCGAAGCGCACGGTATCAGAATGGTGATGCAGGAACTGCACCTGGTTGGCAGCCTTACGGTTGCGGAAAATATCTTTATGGAGAAGCTGCCGAGTCGGTTTGGGATCATCAGCTATCGGAAGCTCAACGCTGCCGCAAGTGAAATCATGCAGCAGGTGGGTCTGGGTGACGTAGACCCGGCTGCACCGGTCAAATCATTGGGTATCGGTCAGCAGCAGATGGTGGAGATTGCCGCGGGGCTTTCCCAGCGATGTCGAATATTGGTGCTGGATGAGCCAACCGCATCGCTGGCCGATAAGGAGATAGAGCTTCTGTTCACGCAGATGGGCAAACTCAAGGCCGCCGGCGTCGGAATTATTTATATTTCGCATCGCATTGAAGAGGTGATGCGCATTAGCGACCGCGTCACCGTGCTGCGGGACGGAAAGGTGATTGCAACGCGTGCAACCGGCGAACTGAGCATAGACCATATTATTCGGATGATGGTCGGACGAGATTTGGACCGATTTTCTCTGCGTCATAGCGGCGCGCCGGGAAAAGTCGCCCTTAGCGTAGCAAGGCTCAGCCTGGGTCAGAAAGTCAAGGATGTCAGTTTTGAGGTCCATCGCGGCGAAATACTCGGCTTTGCAGGCCTGGTCGGCTCAGGCCGCACCGAGACGATGCGGGCGATATTCGCGGCAGATCGCCCCGACGCCGGCCAAATCCGCCTGCACGGGTCGAGCCGACCGGCCAGAATCACCAAGCCCAGCGACGCGGTTCGCAGCGGCATAGCTCTCTTGACGGAGGATCGCAAAGAGCAGGGGCTGCTTTTACCGCTATCGGTGCGGGTGAATATTTCGCTGACGCGGCTGCTGGATGTCAGCCGGCTCGGCTGGATAAACACGTCACGAGAACGAGACGTTGCCGGCAAGTACGGCGCCGTTTTGTCGGTGCGGTATTCATCGCCCGAGCAGCCTTGCAGCCAGTTGAGCGGCGGCAACCAGCAGAAGGTTGTCATCGCTAAGTGGTTGTACAAAGATTCTGATGTGCTTATTTTTGATGAGCCGACGCGGGGCATTGACGTAGGCACAAAGTTTGAGATATACCGGCTGCTGGCGGAGCTGGCGGAGAAAGGCAAGGCCATAATTCTGGTTTCATCCGACCTCAAAGAGCTTATGGCCGTCTGCGACCGCATCGCGGTAATGTCGGACGGGCGTTTGGTGGCGACGTTGCGCCCGGACCAGTGGAGCGAAGAAAAAATTATAGCCGCTGCGTTCAGCCGGTACGTTGGCGGCGCGCGGACAGAAACCTGCGGTCAAACCGCAGGCTAAATATTTAGCCCCGCGCTGCACGGGGGTCGAAGCTGATGAATAGAAAAACAATAGACCTGCTGATTTTTTTGAAAGATTACCTCGGCATGGCCGCCGCGCTTGCCGTGGAACTGGTGATATTCGGCGTTTTTGCGGAGAATTTTTTTACTCTCACAAATTTCAAGACCATTGCCAATCAAATCCCGGATAAAACAATTGTGGCGGTGGGGATGACCTTTGTGTTGATAATAGCTGGGATCGACCTATCGGTAGGCTCCGTGCTGGCTCTATCCGGCGCGGTGCTGGGCGTTTGTCTGGTTCATCACGGCACATCTCTTGCTGTTGCCATTGCCGGCTGTCTGTGTGTCGGCATTCTGTGCGGCGCAGCCAACGGATTGGTAATCATAAAGTGGAGGCTGCCGTCTTTTATTGTTACGCTGGGTATGTTGGAGATCGCCCGAGGCGCCGCTTATCTGGTCACGGGCTCGGAGACGATGTACATTGGCAGGCCGGTGGGCGTAATCGCCGGCGCCTCGATTCTGGGTCTGTCGCTTCCATTTGTTCTGGCGGTGCTGATTGTGGTAGTGGGGCAGTTTGTATTATCGCGGAGCGTTTTTGGCCGATACATGATCGCTATCGGCACAAATGAAGAGGCGGTGCGGCTCTCGGGAATCGACCCTCGCCCTATCAAACTTGCAGTTTTTGCCCTATCGGGCCTTTTGACATCGGTCGCGGCGGTCATAAATACCGCGCGGATGGAGGCGGCAAACCCCAACGCCGGAGAGGGCTTAGAGCTTGAGGCTATTGCTGCTGTGGTCATCGGCGGCACGAGTCTTATGGGGGGGCGAGGCTCGGTGATAAGCACGTTTTTCGGGGTACTGATTATCGCGGTGCTTGGGGCCGGACTCACCCAGATGGGGGCACAGGAACCCACAAAACGGGTCATTACGGGCTGTGTTATCGTTGCAGCGGTGGTCCTGGACCACTACCGCCATCGTATTGGCGGACCCCGCAAAAAGGCATAGCGCAAAAATCGTCAAAATCGGCTTTCTCCCAGATATTTGCTTGACAAATCATGGCCGATTTTGGATAATCCTAAGATAAACTTGGAAACTTGAGCGCGGAGGTGTGCTATGCGCCTGCTTGTAAGACAAAAAGATGGCCAGAGCAAGGAATTTCAATTCGTCGATGGTCCTATTTCCATTGGTAGGGCGGCTGATAGCCATGTTTTTTTGCCTGACAGGGCCGTGTCTAAACGACACGCCACATTATCTGTCGTCGAGGATGGGAAATGGATCGTCCAGGATATGGATTCGGCAAATAAAACGTACTTGAATGACGAGCCGATCCACAGGGTCGAGGTCAAAACCGGTGACCGTCTTCGCATAACTGATTTTACCATCGAAATCAATCTTGAAGATTCCGCCGCTGCCCCGAAGGCGGGCGAACTGGAGGATACGCTTAATCTGGAGGCTGCTCTGGCGACACCGCCTCACGAGATCGTGGTCAGAAAGCCCGATGCAGGGCACGCACCGGCGATGCGGCTGCCGGCTAAGAGATTGACGGATTTTTCCCAGGCCACCGAGGTCATATCCGGAGCCAAGAACATTGAAGAGCTGCTGCTGACATTGTTGGATGTGACGCTGAAGCAATTCAGCGCATTTCACACCTGGTGTGCCCTGAGAGAGCAGCCCAGCGGCCCGATGACCTATCACGCCGGCAAGAAACGAGACGGCGGAGCGGTAGACCTGAGCCATATAAAGCTTAGCGACAAGATTAATCAAGCAGTTGAAAAGGGGCAGTCCTTGGTGCTGCCGCGAGTCGCAGCAGATATCGAGGAAAAGGACAGGATACGCTCAGCGATGATTGCTGCGATCAGGCGGCCCGTCGGCTGCTACGGGGTGTTATACGTCGACAACGCCATGATACACGAACACTATAGTCTCAGTGATCTGGATTATCTGATGCTGCTGGCAATGCACACAGCAGCAATACTTAAAAAGCTTCTAAAGGAGTAGGCTAAAGCGTTAAACGGCCAATTTGCCTGGAGGGAGCAACTGATCTTCAGAGCTGGGACGGCCTGACCTCCGCCATTGAGATTCCGCCGGCTTCGAGACCGTTTCGGTGGCAAGCTGCCATCTTAACGGAGCCCGTTTTGTTGCGGATTACCAAATGAATCATGGGGCCGTATAACGCCGTTTGCTCGGCAGTTTTGCTCATTGATTCTGCAGGCATCGCTTTTCGTCCGAGAATGTGCGGCTCATAGCGCCTGCTACGGCACTTGGGACAAGTATTTACGCTCGCAGAAAAAGGTGGTAAAACATGACGTCAAAACAGCCGACATAATAAGGCAAAATTGATGTAGAACTGGCCGAGGCCGACAACAATTGTGTGGGTGGGCGTCGACACCGGCCAAGGTCATGACAACAAAGAAAAGAAAAACACTGGTAGTACAAGTAGTGGAGAAAGCTATGAAGATGCTGGAAATCAAAGAAAAGGCCAGAGCGCTTGGTATAAATCCTGGAAAAATGAACAAGGCTGAACTTATCCATGCTATACAAACAGCAGAAGGCAACACGCCGTGTTTTGGAAAGTCGAACGGCCATTGCCCACATACCAACTGCTGTTTTGTCGAGGATTGCCTCAAAATTCGCGTTCTAAATCCGGCTATGTGCTAACCTTGGCTTGCTGACACACAGAGCGCCCGAGGCGCTCCAGCCGCACAGCTAAGTGAGAGGGTCGATCTGCTGCCAGATTCATGGCAGTGTCAGGATTCTCAGTTGGCCTATACGGGTCCCGGGGTTTGCGAACGAAACGTACGACTTGGTGCGTTGACCTCTGCACGGTCTGTAACAGAGGTACATCGTCGTCAGGCAGCGTATGGCCCCAGGTTGTCGGGCGAATATCTCTTGCGGTTCGGTAAAGAACCAATCATAGCATATTGGACCACGACCGTTGCCAAGGGGGTGTGAAAGGCCGGCAGCGAAAAGGCTATGGTGCGATCCCGGGATGGCCCGCTTGGAGACCTTGTGAGAGGTTCTAATTCTGTGCCCTTGCCTCTTATTGCCAGTTGCATACCAAGCCATGTTGCTTTTTGTAAACATGCGTCAAATCTTAATCCTTTCTGGTGATTTAATGGGGTTAGATTACATTAGAATGGGATACATGGGCGGTCAAGGATGTTTACATAAGGAAACACATTGTTAAAATGAGAAAATAAGTGATTCCGGGGATAGGTTTGAATATAGAATCATAAGTCTTGAAAGTGTGACGCCTTATGTGTGTCCGCAGGTACGCAGACCCTCAAAGAGGTCTTGCCTGGCATATTTCTTGCAAGCTAAGCGCGATTAAAGGTTATGGTGGGCGGAACATCCTAAAAGTCTGATGTTTGAGGAGGAGGAAGATGGATCCGCCCTTTTTCATAGTAATCCAGTATCGGCGCTGTTAGAAGCTCGACTGTGCTGATGGGGTCCAATATAGATTACGGAGCCGTTCCGGAGGAGGGACGACTCCGTTTTACTTTGCGCGGCCAGAAGACTACTCTGGCCTTGCTTTTTCTTTCAAGCGCCCTCAGCGGAACCTGTGCAGCACGGTTTGGGACGAACCGCGCGCAGCAATGGGATGGGCAAATGGGCCTTGCTTTTGCCAGGACCTCATGCTAATATGTTTGAAGTCCGGTTCGAAGAGGGCAGCACGTAAAAAGGAGCTGGGAAATCCGAAAAGAAAGCCCAAATTCTCATTCTTATCAGGTTAGGGGGCGCAATTCGTTCTGTTCCGAACGAACATGCCAGTGATTCACCCGTATCGTGAGGATGAGAGCCAAAGTCGCAGGACGCTCAAGTTGATAGGGGAGCAGTCGAATGAAAAGACGAAAAGACAAGCCATCGGTTTGGCAAATGATCCGTCACAACAGATTTCTGCACGTCGCGCGCAAGCCTTTCGGGCCCAATGGAAAATATCGCTGGCTAATAATATGCGCGTTTCCCGTTGTAGGCTTGTTATCTTTGATCTGGTTCCTGCTGCGGGTGATTCCCAAGCCGTCGCGGGCAGCCTATCCCTGCCAGCGAATGGCGGCGCCGCTGGCCAGCGGTTTTGTCGTGTGGCTCCTGGGGATTTTGGGCTCATCTCTGGCCTATCGCAGGGCACGGCAGTTGCTGAGCCGGGCGCGGTACGTGATGGCAGCCATTTGCGCCGGTGCGGCTGTCGCATCGGTATGGTGGTCTCTCAGCGTAGCTAACAGTGACCCGGCCAGCGCAGCGTTTGCCCCAGCCGAGCCGCCGAACAGCCCGATGGGCGTAGCCAAAGGTATTTATCCCGGACGTGTCGTATGGGTCCGAGACCCCGATGCCACAAGTTGGGATGGCGCCACCGGTAGATGGTGGGATGACAATAATACCAATCAGGATGTCGTTGATTATATGGTGTCCAAGGCTATGCAGACTTTGACCGGCCAGTCGAACGACAAAAGTGCTTGGGATGCGCTTTTCAGGCATTTCAACCAGACAAGGGGCCTTGGGGACATCGGCTACCAGCCCGGAGAAAAGGTCGTCATCAAAATTAACATGAATCAGGATTCCGGCGGCACCTGGGGACCGGCTGCCGGGATGCCCAGTCCTCATGTGATTTACTCGTTTCTCGGTCAGCTCATAAATGTGGTGGGCATACCAGGTTCCGCGATTACCGTCAATGATGCCTCTCGCTACATCGGCGACCCGATTTATAACAAGGTCAGAAGCAACCCTGACCCGAATTTTCAAAGCATCGCGTTCGTAACCAGCAGCACACGCAGCGGGCGTATCGGGGCAACTCACGACACCGGTAATCCTGTCTATACACAAGCTGGTACCGCTTACCTGCCCCGAGTTGTTACCGGCGCTAAGTACCTGATCAATATGGCGCTGCTGCGACCTCACACGCTCTACGGTATAACTATGTGCGCCAAGAACCATTTTGGCTCGGTTTACTTTACTGGAAGCGGTTGGACGCCTTCACCTCTGCACAACTACGGGGGCCGAACCAGACCCATGAACACATACAACTGCCTGGTAGAGCTGAACGGACACAGACACCTGGCCGGAAAGACCCTGCTGTATTTCGTTGACGCACTGTATCCGGCACTGCATCAAAGTGGCAATGTGATAAAGTACGCTTCCTTCGGCGATGACTGGTTCTCCAGTATGCTTGCCTCACAGGACCCGGTGGCTATCGATTCGGTTGGGCTGGACTTCATGCGAAATGAGCCAAGATGTACGGAAGTCACCGGCAATCCGGAGAATTATCTTCACGAGATGGCACTGGCGGACAATCCTCCTTCGGGGACGTTTTATGATCCGGAACGTGACGGAATACGACTGACCAGTCTCGGCGTTCATGAGCACTGGAATAATCCAGTGGACAGGCAGTACTCTCGCAATCTGGGAACCGGCGACGGGATTGAATTGGTCACGCCGTCGTTTGTTACTCCGGACGGCCGGGTAGAAAACGTCACGGCGGGCAAGAGATACGATTGCATCAGGCACGCCGTCGGTGATGCTGTGTCCGGCGATGAGATAGTCGCCAGCCCGGGCACCTATCACGAGAGCCTGAACTTTGGCGGCAAGAACCTGACTGTCCGGTCGGTAAACCCTGACGACCCCGAAGTTGTAGCTGCCACCCGCATCAACGGCAGTGTTCAAGCAGTCACCTTTTCGGGCGGTGAAGATGCAACGTGTGTATTGGCAGGTTTTACCATCACCGATGCTAATACGGCTATCTACTGCTCCGGCACGTCGCCCACGATTATCAACTGCAGGATTGTGGCAAACCAAGGGGCCGGAATCAAGTTACATGAAAGCTGTAATCCAACCATCACTAACTGCATCATCGCCGACAACGGCGGCTCCGGTGTAGAGATGGAGGCACCGCGAACGGGGCGGTTCGTGAAGTACAACTACGCCACGATCACCAACTGTATTGTCAGTGGGAACCGCCAGTACGGCGTTTGGGGTGATATGCCAACATTGGTCAACTGCACTATTGTTGGAAACCGTCAACACGGCGTCTCCGCTTTCCAGTCGATGGCCACAAATTGCATTATTTATTATAATGGGCCTGATTGCGGCTTTGCTCAGATAGATGGCGCGTCTTCCACAATAAGCTACAGCAACGTTCAAGGTTCCTGGCCGGGCGCCGGCAATGTGGATGTGGACCCACGGTTCGTTGTGCCGGGCTACTGGGCGGACCCTATGAAACCCACCGTCCCGGTCGAACCCAGTGACCCTGCCTCAATCTGGATAAGCGGCGACTATCACTTGCGGTGGGACTCAGCCTGCATCAATGCCGGTGACCCGGACTTTGTCGTCACGGTCGCTGCTAAGGACATTGATGGTGAGCCGAGGATAATCTCCGGTCGCGTGGATATGGGCTGCGATGAAGTGGGCCAGAAGCAGGCTGATTTCAGCCGGGACGGCATAATTGACGCTAAAGACCTGGCTATGTTTGTCCAGGCGTGGCTGACCACCCCGGACCAGCAGGCGTGGGACGTCCTCTGCGATCTCTACGAGGACGAGTTGGTAGACCTGACGGACTGGGCCGAACTGGCCAAAGACTGGCTCTGGCAGGCAGAGTGGTATAAGTGAGTTGAAAAGTCAAAGCTGAAAATGTAAAACCGTGGACTGCAGCAGTTTTTACTTTTGCCCTTTAAGCTTTCAGCTCATATAATCGCTCCGGTATGGAGCGAGCCGCTTATAGAATTGTCGATGCGAATTTTAACCGCGCGCGGGAGGCGGTCCGCGTCATAGAAGATTATTGCCGCTTTGCTTTGAACTCGACCTCTCTGAGCCAGCGTGCTAAACAGTTTCGGCATGAACTTTGTGCGGCGATTGACAAGCTGGATGCTGGGCGATTGCTTTCATCCAGGGACACGCTCGGTGACGTAGGTGTATTTAGCGTTCAGCGTTCAGCGGACAGCGTTCAGCAGACAGGTTTCCTCCACGCTCCACGCTCTACGCTGTACGCTAACTTTAAGCGCCTGACCGAAGCCCTGCGGACGCTTGCTGAGGTGGCGCGAGCCGAGAATCGGTCCATAGCCGAGGCCATTGAGAAGCTGCGATACGACGCTTATACGCTCGAAAAAGACGTCTATCTGTTCAGCGAGCCTGCCGAGAAATTCAGCCGGGTCGGTCTGTATGTAATAGTCACCAGCAACCTGCCGGCGGACGTTATCTCCCTGACTCACAAATGCGCAGCCGGCGGCGCCGACTGCATTCAACTGCGGGCGAAGGACATCCCTGACGACAGACTTTTCGCCGTGGCTATAGAGTTTGTGCAGATATGTAAAGCCACCGACGTCCTCAGTGTCATAAATGACCGGGTAGATGTCGCGGTTGCCGCGGGTGCCGATGGTGTGCACTTGGGCCAAAATGACTTGCCTGTAGAGCAGGCGCGCAAGCTTCAGTTGGCTCCGCTGATCATCGGCAAGAGCACGCATTCCCAGAGGCAATTGCGAGCGGCGTGTCATGAACGTCCGACTTACGTGAGTCTGGGACCCGTTTTTTCAACCGCGACAAAGCCGACCGCTGAACCGGTGGGCCTGGATTATGTTACTGATGCGACAAAAGTGCTTGCCGATACCGGCATAGCCGGCGTAGCTATCGGCGGCATCACGCAGGACAATGTTGAGAAAGTCTTAAAGGCGGGAGCTACCACTATCGCGGTCTGCTCTGCAGTGACCGAGGCAAAGGACCCCACCGGGGCTTGCCATGCGCTAAAAGAAAAAATCACGACCTTAAAGCTCGAGCGTCCCATTGCCAGGAGAAAGAATGAGTAAGTCCAGGTTTTCGGCCCATTTTGCGGTGATCGTATTGTTTATTTTGTCGTCCGCTCTTACGTGCCAGTCTCAAACACTGTGGGATTTGGCAAATGAGAACAAAGGCGTTTTGAAGATTGCCACGCTGTTTCCGGCACAAAATGTGCGTGATTACCTGGCCGGTGAGCAAGGTATAAGTAATGCTATGGATTGGTGCAAAAAGACCGGCGTGACGCACGTCTTTATCGAAAGCTACAGGGATGGATATACTGCGGATAGGAAAACTCTGGAAAACGCTCGTGACACGTTTAAGGAAGAGGGGTTTGAAGTCTCCGGCTGCGTAACAACCACAGGAATCGGCAAAGCCTCAACCGGCTGGCGCGGCATCTCGTGCTATACCGATCTGCCTACCCAGGAAAGCTTGCAAAAAATCTTCGAATATACCGCGGCAATCTTTGACGAGATTATGATTGACGATTTTCTTTTTACCGATTGCCAGTGCCAAGAATGTGTCAAAGCCAGGGGCGATAAATCCTGGGCGGATTATCACTGCGAACTTATGAATAGAATGGCCCGCGACAGAGTCTTAGGCCCGGCAAAGAAGGTCAATCCAAACGTCAGAGTCATAATCAAGTACCCGCAGTGGTACGATGACTTCCACAATCGTGGTTACGACGTCATACAGCAGACCGCGGACTACGACACAATCTGGGTCGGCACGGAAACGCGCGATTACGATAATGCCCGCTGGGGCAAAAAAGTCCAGTACGAGGCCTACTACATCATGCGATGGCTCGGCGAAATCGGCGGCAAAAAAACGGGCGGCGGCTGGTTCGATCCCTTCGGCACTACGGAGAATACTTATGTAGAACAAGCCCGTCAGACGGTTCTGGCGGATGCCAAGGAGATGCTGCTATTTTGTTACGGCGCACTTTTGCGAGATACTGGCCCGGCAAACGTCGAAAAATTGCGGGCGGAGATTCCCGGCTTGTGTGAGCTGGCTAAACTGGTGCGGAACAAACCTATTAAAGGTGTTCTTGCACCAAAACCTCCCAATAGCGATGCTGATGGTGAGCGATACGTATTCGATTTCGTTGGAATGCTGGGCTTGCCGCTTGTGCCGACCGCGAAAATTGATGCCGGTGCAAGGGCGGCTTTCTTTTCCGTGCACGCGCTGAAAGATTCCCAGTTCTCCAGCAAACTCAAGACGATGCTCAACGCCAAGAAACCGGTACTCATAACTGACGGACTTGCCAAGCAGCTAAGTGACATAAATCTAAAAGATGAGAATGTAACGATTCTGCAGGTGAAAGGCGATCCTCACCGGCTGCTCAAGTTGACGCGAGCGGTACTTGGGTCTATCCGAAATAAGGTGCTGGCACCATTTGGCATGAAATTTGACGCCCCCAATAAAGTGGCCTTGTACTTGGTGGGCGATGATTGCCTGGTTATCGAGAATTTCAACGATGAACCGATCGACGCGGTTCTGGAATTTTCCAGCGGTGTGAGAGGTAAGAAAGTCCTGGTCTTGCCGCCTGCTGGAAGTGTCGAATTTGCCTGCAGTGGCGGGACGCTAACGTTTGCCGCGATAACACCGCGAACGCTCGTGGCGGTGGAATTGAGTGCGGCAGACTCCAAGGGAGACTAAACCATGAAATACGCGCTCGGATCGACAGTTCTGTTAAGCCTTTTGTTGTGTTCATGTGGGATTCTTGAATCGAGTGCCGAAAAATCATATCTGGGGCAGTGGCGAGCCGTCCAAGAAGACCAAACCATAGGGCTGACGCTCGAGCCAAACCACAGGTGCGTCTTGACCACGGACGACGATTCTTGGGTGGGTAAATGGACCGTGCAAAAGTCAGAAATTACTATCACCGTTACTGGCGTCGATAGAGTCAAGGGCTTTATAAATTCTGCCGGGGACCTTATTCTGGTTACACCAATCAGCAGGACAGCCGTGGTTTTTAAGAAGGCGAGCCAGTAATCACCTTCATGTCGAGATGGTGCTACGTCTAAGCGAGCCGATTCCAGCCGTCAGTTTCATGGCCAGGTTGCCGGGCGGCAGCCGAGCCAATAGTCGGCAAATATGCTGTAATCCCTCAAGTCAACGTTGTTGCTGTCATATAAGTCGGCGCCAAGGTCGGGGCCTTCCTGAAGCCACTGCTGGCAGAATGCCGCAAGGGCGTTGAAATCAACTAATATACAAAGCGGTTTAACTTTTACGGCAATATCCTTGGTGAAGTCGGGAAGGGCAAGAAGCAAGTTGTCTGCCTCAGTATGAACATTGTTAATTTGGATGATCCCGCCGAAACCTCGGGTTTTGTGGTACTCTATGGCATAAAGTCCAACATCCAGACCGCGAAGAACAACGCTGACACCGGAGAAAATCCCTGATTCGGTCCTGCCGTACCGGCTGCCAACATCGTGAACCCAGATATAGGCATGGTCGGGGCCGGAAAGCCCCACAAATTCGAGGCAGCCTTGGCTGGTATTGATGAATTCATAACCGGCGATATTGAACCAGTCCTGCCCGGTGTTCTTGACCTGCACGGCGTGTGGACCGGCTGGAAGCGGAACCTCGATGACAAAGCTGGCCGAACCATTTGCGTAAGATGATGAAAAAACCTCCTGTGAATCAACGAGTACGCGCAGAATGTTTTTGCCCCAGCCTGAAACCTCCTGCACGTGTATTCTGAGCACATCCCCGCCCAGCAGGGTGACATGGAAGATCGGATCAGACCGGTACGAAGCCTTGG
>CAZPJZ010000004.1:0-22564 GCA_964586995.1 uncultured Pirellulales bacterium
ACGACCTTGTGCTCCAGACCGCTATCAGCGCCAGCTATGAGGGTCTGACGGCTGCCGTTTGGGGAAACCTTGACCTGACCAACGTCAATAGAAACAGCGGCGATTTTTCGGAACTGGATTACTCGCTTGATTATTCAAGCTCAATGGCCGGCCTTGAAGGCATCGGCTATTCGCTGGGCTTGATCCACTATGATTTTCCTGGCACAGACATTAAGGACACCACTGAGTTCTATTGGGGCCTCAGCCTTGATTTGCCCGCGAGCCCGTCACTTAGGTTTTATCACGATCTGGATGAGGCGGACGGCACCTACATCGTGCTGGCAGGGCAACATTGCGTAGACAGAATCGCTGAGCTCGGTCCGGAAATGCCCGTCGGGATGGAAATCGGCGCCGGTATCGGATGGGGCAGCGGCTCCTACGACAAGTATTACTGGGGCATCGAGCCAAGTAAACTAAACGACCTGACGCTGTCGGCTTCCTTTCCGCTGGAAGTCGGAGCCTGGACAGTGACGCCGAGCTTGAATTACGTGACGTTACTAAATGACAAGATACGTGACAGCGATGTATACGGCACTGACAGCGATTTCTTCTTCGTCGGCGTCAGTTGCTCCAAGAGATTCTGAGATTGAGATTTCAAAAGAAGGGCAGAGAAGTGAAAAGGTTACTGCTTGGTGTTGTGTCGATATTGGTGTTACTTTCTTGCGCGCCTGCATTTGCCGAGTCGGCTGAAGCCGAGGCTTCTGTTCTTGAGTCTATCCATGTGGCTGACCTGAAGCAGGGTCTGGATACGATGTGGGTCCTGTTAGCCGCCTTCCTGGTGTTCTTCATGCAGGCGGGATTCGGTATGGTGGAAGCCGGCTTTATCAGGGCCAAAAATACCTGCAACATCCTGACCAAGAATTTTCTGGACTTTTGCATGGCTTCGCTGGCTTTCTTCCTTCTTGGTTACGCCCTGATGTTCGGTAACGGCAATGCTTTCTGCGGTACCAAGGGCTGGTGTTTATTCGGCCTTGATAAGACGGCCAGCGGGGTTCCGCTTTATGCTTTCTGGCTGTTCCAAGCAGCATTCTGTGGGGCCGCGGCGACCATAGTGGCCGGTGGAATGGCAGAGCGAATGAAGTTTCAGGCGTATCTGATTTACTCGTTCATCATATCGGCCTTTATTTACCCGCTGGTAGGTCATTGGATATGGGGTGGGGGCTGGCTTTCAGATATGGGCTTTTCCGATTTCGCCGGTTCGACCGTTGTTCACACTGTCGGCGGCTTCGCAGCTCTGGTTGGCACGAGGATGCTCAGACCCAGAGAGGGTAAGTACGCCATTGACGGCAAACCCAACGTCCTGGCCGGGCACAATATCCCACTGGCATCCTTGGGTGTATTCATCCTGTGGTTCGGCTGGTTCGGATTCAATGCAGGCTCAACCCTTTCAGTCGGTAATGGCTCGCTTATTGGCAGGGTGGCAATCAACACGAATCTTGCGGCAGCGCTGGGTGGCATAACAGCAATGGCTACGGTCTGGAAAAGGTTCGGTAAGCCCGACCTATCCATGGCAATGAACGGTGCTTTGGCGGGACTGGTCGCCATAACGGCACCATGCGCGTACGTCGAGCCCTGGGCCGCGATTGTAATAGGTGCGGTCGCCGGTTACGTAGTGGTCAGGGCAGTCGAGATGCTTGATAAGCTTCAAATTGATGACCCTGTCGGAGCGTTCCCGGTTCACGGCGTCTGCGGAGTCTGGGGCACGCTGTGTGTCGGGATATTTGGCAATAAGGCCCTCGGGCTGGCGTATGACGGTTTTGTCTATAGCGGGAACCCCATGCAACTCGGCGTGCAAACTGTTGGCAGCATAACCACTGTTGCCTTTATCGTGGTCGGCATGACGATTGTGTTCAAACTGATTGATGTAACCGTGGGGCTCAGAATCGCCCGGGACGAAGAGCTACAAGGCCTGGATATCGGAGAGCACGGAATGGAAGCTTATGGCGGCTTCCAGATATTCAGCACGATGTAGACTTGCGGCTTCACATTAGGAGTTGATCGATGAAACTTGTAATTGCTTACATCCAGCCGCATAGGCTTAAAGATGTCAAACAAGCCTTGTACAAGGCTGAGGTTTACAAAATGTCAGTGACAAACGCACTTGGCTGTGGTGAGCAGCACGGTTATCAGGAGAGCTACAGAGGGATTAGGTTCGAGGTAAATCTGCTCAAGAAAGTCCGGCTCGATATAGCCGTTAACGAGAACTTCGTGGAAAAGACTGTCGATGCCATTATCGAAGGGGCAAAAACAGGACAGATCGGTGATGGCAAGATATTCGTGTTGGATTTAGCTGAGTGCATCCGCATTCGCACTGGTGAAAGAGGCGGCAAAGCAATTGGTTAATATTTAAGACTCGTTTTGAAGGGATATAGAATGACAGCGAAAGAATTTTTCGAGTTTGCAAAGAAAAATAAGGCAGAAATGGTCGACCTGAAATTTACCGACCTGCTCGGAACCTGGCAGCACTGCTCGTTCCCCATCGATACGTGGGATGAGAGGACTTTTGTGGACGGCGTGGGGTTCGATGGCTCGTCCATTCGAGGCTGGCAGGGAATCCACGTTTCCGACATGCTCGCGGTTCCAGATGCTGATACGGCTGTTCTTGATCCGTTCTTCAAGGAGCCAACCGTCAGCGTAATAGCAAACATTGTCGACCCAGTGACTAAGGAGAGTTACAGCCGTGACCCACGGCATGTCGCCCGCAAAGGAACGGCTTACTTGAAGGAGACTGGCATTGCCGATACCTGCTATATCGGGCCAGAGCCGGAATTTTTCATATTCGACGAAGTACGCTATGAGCAGAATCAGCATACTGGAATGTATGCAATTGACTCGGTTGAAGGGGCATGGAATACCGCGCGGTTCGAAGAGCCTAATCTGGGATACAAGCCCAGCTTCAAAGGCGGCTACTTCCCGGTCAGCCCGACCGACACCTACCACGATATCCGCGGCGAAATGGTTAACGAGATGCGCAAGGTCGGCATTGTGGTTGAGGCGCACCACCATGAGGTGGCCACCGCTGGCCAGAGTGAGATCGATATGAAGTTTGACGAGCTGGTTCGGATGGCCGACAATTTTATGTGGTACAAGTACATCACCAAGAACGTGGCCAAACGCCACGGCAAGACGGTGACATTCATGGCCAAACCGATCTTCCAGGACAACGGCAGCGGGATGCACACGCATTTTTCGCTGTGGAAAGACGGCAGCCCGCTCTTTGCGGGCAAGGGTTACGCAGGCTTGAGTGAGATAGGTTTGTATTCAGTGGGCGGCATTCTCAAGCACGCTGCGGCAATAGTGGCTTTTGCCGCGCCGACGACCAACTCGTACCGACGCCTCGTTCCGGGCTTTGAGGCGCCCGTGAACCTCGTATTGAGTGCGAGAAATCGCTCGGCGGGCGTGCGGATTCCTATGTACTCGCAGAACCCGAAGGCAAAACGCCTCGAGTTCCGCTGTCCCGACCCGACCTGTAACGGGTATTTGGCCTGGACGGCAATGCTGATGGCCGCTATCGATGGTATCCGCAACAAAATCGACCCTGGTGAGCCCTTGGACCGGGACATCTACGAGATGACGCCGAAAGAGCTGGCAAAATATCCCAAGACGCCTGGCTCACTCGCCGATGCGATCGACGCCCTGGAAAGGGACCACGATTTCCTTACTACCAGCGGCGTTTTCACCCGTGACTTGATCGAGACCTGGATCAACTGGAAACGCGAGAAGGAGCTCAGCGAGCTTGCGCTTCGGCCGCATCCGTACGAGTTCCATTTATACTACGACAGTTAGCAGATGCGTTTGTGCATTTGTCGGTACGGCCTTGGGCAAGACCGGGATTTAGGGTCGGCCCAAGGCCTTTTTTCAGGGGTGCATCGCGGCAGATGTCTGATTCCGCTCGTGCGCAGCAATAGGCCAGGAAGAGAGCGCTATTAGGAGAACTGCTACTGTTATAGTATTGGCTTATATTATCTATTAAAAGAATATGGCTGCCGAGAGTGGGAAACAGACGTATAATAATGTCCGAGGCTGGATTTTGTGGGTTGGCGTTTGACTCTATATTGACAAGTGTGCTTACCCACCAGATCGGTCTGTTATTAGCCAATACGTGTGAATGAAACATAAAATGGCTGCCGAACTGAAAAATCAAGGCTTATACGAGTCCCGCCGGGAGCACGATGCCTGTGGCATCGGTGCGGTCGTGAACATCTCGGGCAGACGCGACCACTCTATCATTGAATACGGCAGAGAGATATTGCTCAACCTGCATCATCGTGGCGCAGCGGGGGCCGATGAAACCACCGGTGACGGAGCGGGCATTCTGTTTCAGATCCCGCACGAATTCCTTCTGGCAGAAAGCGAGAAACTGGGTTTTTCGCTGCCCAAGCAGCCTCAATATGGCGTCGGCATGGTCTTCGGCGCGCAAGATGCCGAGCTTAGACAGCAGTGCGAGAAGATACTGGAATCGGCGATTGCCCATTACGGCCTAAAGGTGCTTGGCTGGCGCAACGTGCCGACGGCAAAAGACTGCCTCGGCAAAATCGCCCTGGCGGCAGAGCCTGTCATCAGGCAGATATTCGTCGATGGAGCAGGTTTTCAAGCGGCGCAACTCGAGCGGCAGTTGTACCTGTCACGCAAGCGTGCCGAGCGGCTGGTCCGGGAGAAGTTCGCCGAGGCTGGCCGAGATTTCTATGTGACTTCACTATCGTGCAAGACCATCTGCTACAAGGGCATGTTTATGGCCTGGCAGTTGTTCGCTTACTATCCGGACCTGGCGGACGAGCGGATTAAGTCGGCGCTTGCCATCGTTCACCAACGCTACAGCACAAACACGCTGCCGAGCTGGCGCCTTGCCCAGCCGTTCCGTTGCATAGCCCATAACGGCGAGATAAACACGCTCAGCGGTAACCGCAACTGGATGCGAGCTCGCCAAATGCAATTGGCCAGCGAGGTTTTTGGCGACAATATCCGCGAGCTTGTGCCGGTTTTGACGCCTGAAGCCAGCGATTCAGCTTGTTTCGACAGCGTGCTTGAACTTCTGGTGCGTGCCGGCAGAAGTATGCCCCACGCCATGATGATGATGATTCCGGAAGCCTTTGGCTCAAAGTACCATATCAGTACTGATAAGCGTGCTTTTTATGAGTATCACGCATCCATAATGGAGCCCTGGGATGGTCCGGCAGCCATGGTATTCACTGACGGACGACTCATCGGCGGCACACTGGACCGTAACGGCCTGAGGCCCTGCCGGTATCTGGTCACTACAGACGGCCTGGTCATTATCGCCAGTGAAGCGGGCGTGGTGCAGTTTCCACCCCAGAAGATAGGCAGGACAGGTCGTCTGCGGCCGGGACACATGTTCCTCGTGGACACGGATGAAGGGCGAATAGTCACCGACAACGAGGTAAAAAGCAAAGTGGCCCGGCAAAAACCTTACCGCAGATGGCTGACGGAAAATAGAATCGAGCTGCGCGGCCTGTTTGATACGCCCAAGCTCGCGCGAAGTGACCCACAGACCATAGCCCGAAGAATGCGCGCGTTTGGCTATACCAGTGAGGAGCTCAAGATGATCCTGGCCCCCATGGCACTCAACGCTCAGGAACCCGTTGGGTCCATGGGTAATGACACACCGCTGGCCGTCCTGTCGGACCAGCCCAAGCTGCTATTCAATTACTTCAAGCAACTGTTTGCGCAGGTTACAAATCCCCCCATTGACCCGCTGCGAGAAGGGCTGGTCATGAGCCTGATGTCTTTCATCGGCAAAAAACGAAACATCCTGGCCGAAACTCCAGAGCACTGCAAGCAGTTGAAGTTGCCGCACCCGGTTCTGACCAACGAAGATATGGAGCGGCTGCGGACGGTCAGCCGCGATGATTTCAAGGTCGCCACGATTAGCGCGGCCTTTCAGGCTGATTCAGCCAACCCAGCCAGCAGCCTTCGCAGCAGCCTCAGTTCGCTGCTCGACTCGGCCGAGCGAGCTATACAACAAGGAGCGTCACTGCTCATTATTAGTGACCGTAACACATCCGAGCAGATGGCTCCGATCCCATCGCTGCTGGCGACAGCGGCGGTGCATCATGGGCTGCTTAACCGCAGGCTTCGTGGTGAAGCCGGCCTAATCGTTGAGAGCGGCGAGCCCAGAGAGGTCATGCACTTCTGCCTCCTGTGCGGCTACGGCGCCAATGCAATCAATCCGTACTTGGCATTCGAGTCGCTTGACGAGCTACATCGCCAAGGCCATATCCCTGCTGATATGGACCCGGTCCAGATAGCAGACAACTATATTGCCGCGGTAAAAAAGGGTATCCTCAAGACGATGAGCAAGATGGGCATATCGACGCTGCGCAGCTACATGGGAGCGCAGTTATTCGAAGCCATCGGATTAAATCGCAGCCTTGTTGATGAATACTTTGCCGGCACCAGCTCGCGGATCGGCGGAATCGGTCTGGAAGAAGTCGCACACGAGGCTCTGGCGCGGCACCAATCCGCGTTCGGGCAAAGAGAGCCGGCCTCTCTCGAACTGGACTTCGGAGGCGAATATCATTTCCGACACGATGGGGAACAGCACCTGTGGAACCCAACGACGGTGTCGCGACTTCAGCATGCCGTAATGTTCAATGACGCGCAGGCGTATGCGGATTACGCCCAGGCAGTCAACGACCAGTCCCGAAAGCTGTGCACGTTGCGCGGGCTATTTGAGTTTGTCGAAGGACGGAGCGTGCCGCTGGAAGAAGTGGAGCCGGCCAGCGAAATCGTCAAGCGATTCTGCACCGGTGCGATGAGCCACGGTTCGATCAGCAAAGAAGCGCACGAGTGCCTGGCCATTGCCATGAACCGTATCGGTGGCATGAGCAACACCGGCGAGGGCGGCGAAGACCCCTCACGTTATGCCTCTGAGCCAAACGGTGACTCCAAAAATTGTGCCATCAAGCAGATTGCCAGCGGTCGGTTCGGCGTCACAATTAATTACCTTGCCAACGCTAAAGAGCTGCAGATAAAAATGGCCCAGGGCGCCAAGCCCGGCGAGGGCGGCCAACTGCCGGGACACAAAGTAACCGAAGAAATCGCAGAGCTAAGACATTCGACGGCCGGCGTGACACTCATCTCGCCGCCGCCTCACCATGACATATATTCCATCGAAGATTTGGCGCAGCTCATATACGACCTGAAGTGCAGCAATCTGGGCGTGAAAGTATCCGTCAAGCTGGTTGCTGAAGTTGGCGTCGGGACGATTGCGGCCGGCGTTGCCAAAGGCAACGCAGATGAAGTTCTAATCAGCGGCCACGACGGCGGCACCGGCGCAAGTCCTCTTTCCTCCATCAAACACACCGGCTGTCCCTGGGAGCTGGGGCTGGCCGAGACGCAGCAGGTCCTGATAATGAATAATTTGCGGGACCGAATACGGGTGCAGGTGGACGGCCAGATCAAAACCGGCAGAGACGTTGTCGTGGCGGCGCTTCTGGGAGCGGAGCGGTTTGGCTTTGGCACGGCAGCACTGGTCTCTATCGGCTGCACGTTGTTGCGCAAATGTCACGAAGGAGCGTGTCCATTCGGGATCGGCACCCAGGACCTTGAACTTCGAAAGCGATTTGCAGGTAAGCCCGAGTACGTGGAACGATTCATGTTTTTTGTCGCTGAGGAGGTGCGCCGGATTATGGCGCAACTGGGTTTCAGAAAGATTGAAGACATGGTCGGCCAAGTGCACCGATTGGCCGTCCGCAAGGCGGTCGACCACTTCAAGGCTAAGGGCCTGGATTTTTCCGCCATCTGCTATCAGCCGGATATCTCCGATGCAAGCCCGATACGGCTAACCAACGCCCAGCCCACCCGAATCAATGATAATCTGGACTGGCAGATTCTGGAAAGAGCAAAAAACGCCATCGAGCGCAAAGAAAAAATCACCATCGAGATGCCGATTCGCAATATCAACCGGACGGTCGGCGCGATCTTGAGCAACCACATAGTTCGTCTGTATGGTCCCGAGGGGCTTCCGGACGGGACGTTGGAGATTGTCCTCCATGGCTCGGCGGGACAGAGCTTCGGTGCGTTTTTAGCTCCAGGCGTGACATTGAGGCTAATCGGTGAGAGCAACGACTATCTGGGCAAGGGTCTTTCCGGCGGCCGAATTGTTGTCCAGACGCCTGAAGGCTCCCCATTTATCGCCCATGAAAATATCATTGCGGGCAACACCCTGCTCTACGGCGCGACCTGCGGTGAGGTGTTCATTAACGGTATGGCGGGCGAGCGGTTTGCCGTGCGCAACAGCGGGGCGACCGCGGTAGTTGAAGGTCTGGGCGACCACGGCTGCGAATATATGACCGGCGGAGTCGTGGCGGTTCTCGGCCAGACCGGCTGTAATTTCGCCGCCGGCATGAGCGGCGGCATCGCTTACGTGCTCGACGAAATGCAACTGTTCGACACACTGTGCAATTTGGATATGGTCGAGCTGGAAACCGTCTGGCAAGAGCAGGACAAGGATTTGCTGCACGATTTGATCGCCCGTCATCTGAGGTGGACAGCCAGCAAACGCGCCGAGCACATTCTAAATGCCTGGCCGGATATGGTGGGCAAGTTTGTGAAGGTTATCCCGATAGATTATCGCAAGGCGCTACAAAAAATGCGCGCAGCCGAGCAACGCGACACGGAAACAACACCGGCCACCGAGGAGGTATTCTATGGGTGAGCTTAAAGGCTTCTTGAAATACAAACGGCAGCCCGTCCGGCGCCGGATGGTAGAGCAGCGGATACACGACTTCAAGGAGATCGATTTGCCGCTTACCCCGGATGAGATTCACCGGCAGGCGGCCCGATGTATGGACTGCGGCATCCCATTCTGCCACGGCGCCGGCTGCCCGGTCACAAATCTAATACCAGATATAAACGAGCTTGTATATAAGGAGCGATGGCGACAGGCCTGCCAGATGCTGCACGCCACCAACAATTTCCCGGAGATAACGGGGCGGGTGTGTCCGGCCCCGTGCGAAGCCGCCTGTACGCTTTCGATAAATGATGAACCGGTGCTCATTAAACACATCGAACTTCAGATCGTTGAGCGAGGGTTTTCGCAAGGCTGGATTCAGCCCTTGCCGGCCGCGCGGAAAACGGGAAAACGCGTTGCCGTTATAGGTTCGGGACCGGCCGGCCTGACGGCGGCACAACAACTGGCCAGAGCGGGACACGATGTCGTAGTCTTTGAAAAAGATGAAAAAGCAGGCGGAATGTTGCGTTATGGTATTCCGGACTTCAAACTTGAAAAGCATGTCATCGACCGCCGATTAGAGCAACTGACCGCCGAAGGTGTGGAGTTTCAAACGGGCGTGATGGTGGGCGACGATATCTCCGCCCGTTACCTGCGCAGGATGTTTGATTGCATCTGCCTGACTATGGGGGCTGGTCAGCCGCGCGATCTTCCCGTCCCCGGCAGGGATTACGAAAACGTCGTCTTTGCCATGGACTATCTGACGGCTCAGAACAGATTGAATGCCGGGATGGTCTACAACTCAGACATTCCCACCGCCAAAGACAAGGTAGTCGTAGTTATTGGCGGTGGTGACACCGGCAGTGACTGCGTTGGAACTGCTCGCCGGCAGGAGGCCAGTCGGATTATTCAGTTGGAGATTCTGCCCGAGCCGCCCGAAACTCGGCCGGCGGATACCCCGTGGCCCATGTGGCCGCGGATTATGCGAACGTCCTCTTCCCACGAGGAAGGTTGCGAACGGATATGGTCGGTGATGACCAAGAGGCTTTTAGGCCAGGACACGCGCGTCAAGGAATTGCACGGCTGCCAGGTCCGGTGGGTAAAAGAGTCAAGCGGCTGGAAAATAGAGGAACTACCCGGCACGGAATTCGTGCTCAAGACGGACCTGGTGATCCTGGCGATGGGCTTCCTGCACGTCGCTCACGAAGGGCTCATCAAGAGTCTGGGCCTGCAGGTTGACGACAGGGGCAACCTGGCCGTGAATCGGTATCAGACCAGCGAACCGTGGGTCTTTGCGGCCGGCGACGCGGTTAGTGGCGCCTCACTGGTTGTCCGGGCGATCAACAGCGGACGACAGGCGGCTGCCGCCATCGATCGTTGGCTGCGCGCACAAAAATAAACACAGCGCAGAAGTAGCTGTGACGCCGCAGCAACTGAAAAAGCAGACTTCGAAAATTCCGTAAGAATTCTTTTACTCAATCTCGGCTGCAAATCCTATAATCATTTCATTTCCAGCTTGCCAGGGGACATCCGCAAGAAACTCTGAACATTCTCACAGATTGCGGTCCGGATTCTCTTGACTTTTGCTTACCGATACGGTACACTAACAACTGTAAATTGCTCTTGGGGGTTAATCCGCCATACGTCGCGGCGGAATAAATCGGAATGGGGGGTGTTCTTAAGGTTCCCCTGCTGGACACCCATGTCAGATTGTTTGGTCGCTTGACCGATTCGGTTCTTAGCCCTGCCGACAGGCGGGGGCTAACAAACGGGGGAAGGGATTTTTCTGGGGGTGAAGAAAATGAAGATCCTGAACGTAGCAACAAGTCTCTGTGCAGTGTTGGTTTTGGCCCTGCCGGGCCTGGCCTCGGAAGCAACGTCACTCGGTACGGTGGACATAGTACACTCCAACTACGGCGCGTATGACCACGATGGAATCGCGGTCTGGGGCGCAGGTCGCGATGGCACAATGATGTACGGCGGCCTTTACATGCTCTACAAGACGGCCGGGACCGGTGAAGGTAATATCTGGCCGAACGGTTTAATAGGGGGCTTCTGCATCGAATTGCACGAGCCGGCCCCACACAACACGTACACCTATGACGTCGTGATGCCCGAAAACGCATACAACAGCTACATCGGCGAGACTTTGGGCGCTCAAAAGGCCGATTACCTTCGCGAACTCTGGGGTAGATTCTTCGACCCGGCCTGGGCCAGCGGCGGACCATACTCCACCGGGCAAAACAGCGCTGCCGAAGCCTTTGCCGCGGCTGTGTGGGAGATTATTTACGAGGACCTTCCGGCGTCACCGCTGCAGTGGGATGTCGCAGTTGACGGCACCGCTTGCAGCGGCGGTTTTCGCGCCGAAGGTTTCGATGCAGCCCTGGCAAATAGCTGGCTGCACAGCTTGACGGGCTGCGGCCCGAAAGCAGACCTGCGAGTCTTCGTCTATGACGGACAGCAGGACTACATCGTGGAAGTTCCGGAGCCGGCAACTATCGCTCTGCTCGGATTCGGCGGGATATTCACTCTGCTGACCAGGAGAAGAAAGCTCAGTTGAACAAAGGCTGCGGAAAGGCCAAAACCGCGAGATTGACAGCTTGGTTGTTAGCTCTTTATCAACCGGTAAGAAATTTCGGAAATAAGAAAAGGTCTTCGCAAATTCGTTGAAATCCGGCTGAAACCTGAGCCGGACGGCATGGGAAGAAAGGGGGATGCTTTATGACACATGATGGTTGGTAATCCAACGGACTGCCGTGAATCTGATGGATTCGGAAAATGTACAGAATTGCTGCGGAACTCCGCAACAAAGCAGAATAGAAACCCAAAATCATGGGAGGAAAACCGATGAGACAAGTAGTATTCATTTTCACGTTGGTGGGGGTAGTGACACTGTTCGGCACCGTCGCTCAGGCAGGGTTTGTGAATCCTGAGGAAAATCCCAGCGCGGCTCCTTTCGCCTGCGAGTTCCCTTCTACCCAGAATCAGCATGACTGGGCATTCGACTATGCAGGGCCAACACTAACCATGAATGAAACCATCAGCGCCGCCTCCGCGGATCTGGTGCTGATGAGCGGTGAGACCGACTCAGACCCGATATTCACGGTGGTCAAGACCATCCAAAACGCCAGTGGCATCGACTGGACGGGCTACATCCTGAGTCTATCGGGCGGCGGCGGGGCCACCTTTGTCGAGGGTAGCGCCAGCGCCGGAGGTAACAAGCTGCAGACGGTCAACTATCTGCACGCTACGGCCATTAAATTTACCGGGCCCAATCCGGTCAAGAACGGCGAATTGCTCACGCTTTCGTTTGACATCAATGTTCCCACTACTGGTTTGTTTAACTTTACATTGACGCAAGAGCCGGTTCCTGAGCCGGCCACGATGGCTCTGCTTGGTCTGGGCAGCCTGGGACTGCCGCTGCTCCGCCGGTGGAGAGCACAGTGCTGACCTAAAGCCCCCCTTAAACGGGTTCCCGCCTGGCGGGAGCCCTGAAAAAGAACGGGCTATGGGACGTGGACTCAACCGCCTCCTGTAGCCCGTTTTTTCTTTAACCCAACGGCAAGAGCGGTCGCGTTAGTCCAGCCTCGATGCTACCTCGCTCACACCGGCTATCTCTATCCTGCGCAAAGTAAAAACCATCCCGAAGCGAGATAAACGAGCAGTAAAACAGCGCAAAAAAATAGGGGACAGCGACCCCCCCTTATGCACGCCCTGGCTGGTCAGCCTGCCCCCCTGAGAAAAGAAGGAAGGAGTATTATGGCCAGATGCTAAAACCCACAACCACCCATACAGATAGCACCTTCATATAAAGTATAAATCATTAACGCCGAAAGCCAAAAAATTCCAACAAAATTTGCGTCCTTTTCGTCATCGGGCGGACGGCAACAGTCCAAGACTGTCTGGCCAACAGCTCCACACGAGCGGCTGCACTCAGCATCATTATGCTTGACTTGTTGGCCGCTCGAGGGTAATCTACTGCTCAAGATTTTCGGCTTGGCGAGAGACCGAAAGCACCCGTTGGTACAAGGGTCGAACGCCGGTGAGCCGGATGCCAGCTTTGGCCAAGCCCAAGCGAAGGAAATCGCGAACCAGGAATTTGAGATGGCGAGATAAACAAATGAAAGAGGCCAAGAAGTTCCAGGAGCGGGTCGAGAACCTGCGTATCCTGGACGAGCTTAAGAACTCGTACTTGAACTATGCGATGAGCGTCATCGTTTCGCGTGCCTTGCCGGACGTGCGCGACGGCTTGAAACCATCGCAAAGACGCATATTGGTCGCAATGAACGACTTGAATCTGGGGCCACGAAGTGCCCACCGCAAGTGCGCTAAAATTGTCGGCGATACCAGCGGCAACTACCACCCCCACGGCGACCAGGCGACCTACGGAACGTTGGTCCGTATGGCTCAAGATTGGAATATGCGCTATGCCCTGATTGATCCGCAGGGCAACTTCGGCAGCATTGATGCGGACCCGCCGGCCGCCATGCGATACACCGAAGCCCGAATGGCTCGGCCCGCAATGGACATGCTGGAGGATATCAACTACGACACGGTCGATTACGTGCCCAACTATGACGAGACCCGGATGGAGCCGACGGTTCTGCCCTCCAAGTTTCCGAATCTGCTGGTCAACGGCTCGATGGGTATTGCCGTCGGGATGGCCACAAACATTCCGCCGCACAATATCGCTGAGGTTTGTGATGCGCTGCTGTTAGTTGTCAACGACCCGAACTGCGGATTCAAGGACATTATGAAGGTTCTGCCCGGCCCGGACTTCCCCACAGGCGGCATCATCTGCGGCACTAAGGGCATTAAGGACGCTTACACGACTGGGCGCGGCCATCTGACTGTCCGGGGCAAAGCAGATATCGAAACCAGCAAAAAAGGCAGGGTCAGTATAGTAATAACCGAGATACCTTATACGGTTATCAAGACTACAATCGTCTCGAAGATTGCCGATTGCGTCCACAACGATGTGATCCCGGAAATCGCAGACGTCAGGGACGAATCAGACCGGCACGGACTGCGCATCGTGGTGGACTTAAAGAAAGACGCCGATGCTGAAATCGCGCTAAACAAGCTTTACCGATACACGCCTTTGCAGAGCACTTTCGCTATCGCCAATATCGCGCTGGTCAATAACCGACCCGAGACTCTCAACGTAAGGCAGCTTCTGGACTGCTTTATTACCCATCGCAAGACCGTGATACGCAGGCGAAGCAGATTCCTGCTGAAAAGGTGCAGAAATAGGGCCCACATTCTGGAAGGCCTGATATTGGCAGTCAGTGACATCGATGAGATTATTGATTTGATAAAGAAATCGCCCGACACGCCGACGGCCAAGCTGAACCTGATGAAAAAGCCGCTGCGATTGGCCGAGTCAGCCACGCTGGCCAAGATTCTGCCGAAGGCTTTCATTAAGGAGAAAAGTAAAGGCAAACACACGCTCACCGGTCCACAGGCCGATGCAATCTTGACGATGCAATTGCAGCGCTTAACCGGCCTGGAGATGGAAAAGTTGGCCAGAGAATACGCCGAGATTACCGAGCAGATAGAGGGCTATGAGGCAATCCTTGCCAGCGACCAGGTCCTGCTGGACATCATTCGCGAAGACATTCACGAGATAAAGGAAAAATACGCCGATCCCAGGCGGACAAAAATCACCGCTAAAGCCGAGGCATTTGAAATCGAAGACCTGATTGCCGAGGAGGAAGTCATCGTTACCGTCAGCCACGATGGGTACGTCAAGCGAATGCCAATCGACACCTACCGCAGACAGGCCAGAGGCGGCAGAGGCATCATCGGCTCAGAAACCAAAGAGGGCGATTTCATAAAGCACCTTTTTGTCGCCTCGACACACGATTATCTTCTTATCTTCACCAATCGCGGCAGATGCTACTGGCTAAAGGTCTACGATGTCCCGAGCATGTCGCGACAGAGCAAAGGAAGAAACATCGTGAACTTGCTAAAGCTGCAAGATCAGCAAATTGCCTCGGTCATCAATGTCAGCAGTTTCGACGGCCAAGAGGACGAAAAGCAACAGCGGCAGCTCATCATGGCCACAAGGAACGGCACCGTAAAAAAGACTCGGCTTTCGGCTTACAGTAATCCGAGGTCGACCGGAGTCATCGCCATCAACCTTGACCCTAACGATGCTCTGATAGGAGTCGCTCTGACCAAGGGGTCCGACCATATCATCCTCGGTACGCGTGACGGCATGACCATACGTTTCGACGAGAGCGAGGTCCGCCCGATGGGCCGGGCATCGAGAGGCGTGCGTGGGATAAAACTGCGTCCCGGCGACGCTGTGGTGGGTATGGTGATTGCCGAGGAAAAGGCGTCGCTGTTTACAGTGTGTGAAAATGGCTACGGCAAGCGAACCACCATGGAGAACTACCGGCCACAAGGCCGCGGTGGAGTAGGCCTGAAGAACATAAAGACCACCGCTCGAAACGGCAAAGTAGTCGCAATGGAAGCCGTCCAAAGCGGCGATGATTTGATGCTTATCACGGCGCAGGGAATGATTATCCGCACCGGCCTTGACCAAATCCGCTCCATCGGCAGAAACACTCAGGGTGTACGACTTATCAAGCTCAAGCCCGGCGATAAGCTCGTTGCCGCAGAAAAAATAATCGCCGAGAACGCAGAGAATTCAAAGGCAAAACCCAGCAACGATTCGAAAAATGAATCGAATTCAAATCCAGGACCGAAGACACAACCCGATAAGAACGCCAAGAAGAAACGCAAACCCAAATAGCTCTCGGCGACAAAAATAAAAATGCCCAAGGACAAATCCACATCGAAGCAAAAACAAGCATTGATTTATGTGTTTGTCGGCAAGAACCAGCCGCTGGTAAACGCGCAGTGTCACGAATTCCTACAGCAGTTAGTCGAGCCTCGCGCAAGAGCAACCGGACTTTTTGCCGTCGATGCGGACAAGACCTCAGTCGCCGACGTGCTGGATGACCTGCGGACTGTCCCATTCTTGACGGGAAAACGCGTTGTGGTTGTGAAAAACGCAGATAACTTCGTATCTAACAACCGCCCCTTACTCGAGAAGTATTTTGACAACCCCTGTCCAACCGGAATTCTCATACTGACGGTCAGCAGTTGGCCAGGTCAGACCAGGCTGGCCAAAAAGCTGCCCAGCGTCGGCAAATTGGTCGAGGTGAAGGAACCTCAGGCCTGGCAGTTGCCTAGCCGTTTGTCAAAATACGCCAGCGATGCACACAACAAAGGGCTTGACAAAGACGCCGCCGAGCTACTGGTCGAGCTGGCCGGCGACGAACTGACCCGCCTGTACAGCGAGGTCGACAAGCTGGCTCTACTGGCAGAGGCACAAGAGACCATAACGGTTGAGCACGTAGAATCGCTCATCGGGCATAATCGCATATTCGGCGCCTTTGAAGTGATTGACGCGGTTACGGCCGGCAAGACGGCAGAGGCGGTGGCTCGCCTGAGAAATATGTTCGCCGCAGATAGAGACACTGAGTATACCGTGGTAGGTGCATTTGCCTACCATTTCCGCATGATGTACAACGCCAAAGCCATGCTTGAAAAGGGCATGAGCACTTTCGAGATCGGAAAGTGCCTGCGATTGTGGCGCAGTAAAGAAGAAAGCTTCTTTGCCCAAGTCCGCAAGACGACCTTGCAGCAGCTCAGCCGGAATCTACAGCAGTTAGCTGGGATTGATTATGCCATAAAAACCGGCCAAACCAGAGCACAGGTGGCGATTGAGCAATTTGTGTTAAATCTGCCCTGCCGCTAACCGATTAAACGCTCACCGGCCCTGATTTCTGCGAGCCATCTGTCTGATTCGGATTTGCTGTAACCCAAAAAGGCTGAATCCTTATCGTGTCCAGCAAAGGCTTGATAGGCTTTGCTCTTGTGAGCATTGGCATAGCAGTAAACGCAGCCGTGTGGACAGGTGTCGTATGTGCCAATATCGATGCTCTCGGCGCAGCCGCATTCAGGCCGTGTGGGTTTTTCCATGTACTGGAAGCCGTTCGGGAAAAATAACTTCTCGATAATGCTGCCGTCTATGCAATGGGCTTTTTTGATTCTGTCGCCTACCAAATAATCGCCGCAGCACGAAAACATCTGGATTCCATGACGCTCGGCGATAGCTGCCAGCTCGTTGGCCAAGTCGATCTTAAAGTCTTTGCCGAATTCGATAATTTGCACACCTGTTGTTTCTTGAAGCTGCTGAAAATTGCGCTTAACTTTGTTATATTCGCACACAAAGCTAAAGTAGCAGCGCTGCACAAATCCTTCAAACTCAGAGGCAATCTTCTCGAAGGCGCTGATAAAAAAGTCACGCCCGCACATACTTGAGATAATGATGGGGTCGAATCGCCAGTTTATGTGCCCAGGCGAATACATTCGGCTCAATAGTTTCAAGGTTTCAATCGCGGATTGTTTCTTGACATTAGCTTCAAAAATGCTTGGCAGAGCGGTAACGGTATAATTGAAGTAGAACTTGTAGCCCATGCTGTCAGTGGTCTTTAGGTTTTCAATAAAGGGCGTAAAGTCTTTCGACCAAAAGACAAAACAGGTGACATCTTCGGGTTCTAAGGACACAACATATTTCTGCCCGCCGAAGGGATGGGCCGCTCCGGCAAAGCCATCTTTCAGCCGAGCCATAAACCAGTCACCGTAAAAGGCCGGAATATCCGTCCGCCGCGATACCGAAATAATCCGCCCCGTCACTTATCAACTCCTAAGGCGCCATTCGCCTCGTTCACTGGCGTGTGAAAACCGGGCGCTGGCCATTATCGGGTTTCCCTTTTCGATTCCAACTACCCTTTTGCCCTTTTCTGCCTCACTTAGAATAGCCTGTATTCTTGCGATAATCAACCACTTTTAGAAGTTTTCTATATTTTTCTGTCCGCGCGTTTGGCTTTTTGAGCAATTTTGGATTCTACATTTAGCGGGTTTTTTTCTTGACTTGCAGTTCTGAAGGCAATAATTACTTGCCAAGGCTTTTACCTATCCTGGAAGTGTGGTTACCGACCGTGTTACTACTATTGAAAGTGCAGGAGGTGCTACTTACCAGGTGATGGACAAGACGTTGGGGCTTGAGAGTTTTTTGTGTTTTCTGTGAGAGAGATGGAGCTCTGGCCTATCGCTCACACGGTGTCTTTGCAGGCAATCAAAAAAACGCGAACGGCTTTGTTTAGGAGAATTCAAATGAGCGGAAAACCAAAAAGCAAGAGCAATTTCTATCGTCACCTGTTTACCGCAATATACGCCAATATATTTACTGCGGCCTTGCTGGCAGGGATATACTTTTTCGAGAAACCAGTGTCAAAAGCGGTGGCGTGCGTAGCCCTTGTAATACTGTGGGGGGGACTGCCGCGACTCGTCAGGCAGTTTACCAAGCGCCAATGGGGGCTGCTGAAGACCATCGGCTATCATTTTATACTCACATGGCCGTTTTTTTGGGCTCTCGATGAGCGTAAGCGTAGACAAGAGGCGGAGGCGGAACTGGCAAAACTAAGAACAACAGTAGATGGTTTGCTTCGTGCAAGAATTATCGAACAAATCACGAGCCCTGCAACCAGAAAAGACGGCTTTGAGGCACTGCTCAGCCAGATGGATGATATGACCGATCGTGATCTTGCCCTTATCGTAGACACTATCAGGCACAATGCCGGGGACATTTTGGAATTAGCCGGAAATGATGAAAACTATAATCTTTTCACACGGCTTATGGGAAAACTATCGTCATACGACGTCGACGGCCACCCGCAAACATTCGAAAGTTTTTTGTGGATATTGTCTGACATATACCGGATGGAGCCGCCAAGTGACTTGCGCAGGCAGATCCAAGAGGACATGATAGAACCGTTGAAAAGTGTCCTTTGCCGAGCAAATGAGGCTCACACCGATGCGATACAGGGCGTGGTTGAGAACATCATGCTCGATAGCAAAGACAACCATGATTTAGCCAAACCTATCCTGGAGACACTCTTAACTTTGGATCCGAAGGCGCAAAGACCTGCCTGGCTGGTCGTATTCGAGCAGTGCCTAAAACGGGCGTTCCGCTTCCCGGAGAGTTTCGGTTCTGATTTTGTACATATACTCGGCGAACTGAAACACAAGGTATTCTGGCTGGATTTCGACACCTTACGCGATATCTGGATGCAACCATACACCCCCGGCGCAAAACGATTGCTTGATTCAAACCAGGCCAAGTTTGACGAGCTGTGCTCGAAGATATTTGCAGCTCCGGAGGAGCCGCAGCACAGTGGAAATCGGCACGGACGAGTGTTCAGGCGCGTTAAAGGAGACGATGGTAAGGTGAAAGTTGAATGTGTCACTCCTGATGGAACGACATGTGATTGCCAGGGCGAGAGCTTGAGTTTTCGAGGCATTTACAGCGGCAAATGCGCAAGATCGGCAGCGGAGCGACTCCGGACAAAAATAACGCCCATCCTGGAGGTGAATCGCCAATTCAACCTCGGTGCTTCGGTTGCCAAAGTACACAAGGACGAGAGAGGAAACGAGGTCTCAGGTCGCGGGATATTCTTTGAAGACGCCCAAGAAGACGTGGCGAAAAACCTGTATGAGTACGTTTCACAGCGATAAAGGGAAGGACTATGAGCAGAAAAATTGTGATAGGGAATCTGTTGTGCATGGCCGTCTTGATGTCAGGCTGCGGATTGATGCAAGAGCCTGCGGATATTGTGACCGAGCCGTACCTACTTGATGCCGGGCTGGTCTCGCGCTCGATTTCGTTCGAGAATCCCACCGGCGCTCCGGGCCAAGGGGGCAAAGCGGAAAGCAAGCTCGGCGTGGGCCGAAAAGGCGCGCCTGCCATAACATTAAAGGCCGGGCAAGAGGTTCAGCTTTGTGACATCAAAGGCTCCGGCACCATCCGACATATCTGGATGACAACCAGCAAAGAGCCCAACAATCTTAGAAGCCTGGTGATCCGTGCCTGGTGGGATGAGCAAGAGCATCCCAGTATCGAGTGCCCCATCGGCGATTTTATGGGCTTTGCGCACGGTAAGGTAATGCCTTACTACTCCGCGACGCATTCGCTGGGCCAAAACGCCGGCATGAATATCTGGCTGCCAATGCCATTTACCAAGCGGGCAAAAATCACGCTTGCTAACGAAGGTAAGAAGAATGTGCCCCTGTTCTACCAGGTGGATTACACAATGGGGGACAAGCATCCGCATGACGTTGGTCGGCTGCACGTGCTATTTCGTAGAGAAAACCCGACCACCGAAAAGCAAGACTTCGTGCTTCTGCCGCAGCGAAAGAATAAGGGCCGATACATCGGTGCACTCATCGGGATACGGAATATGCACCCCGGCCAGTGGTGGGGCGAAGGCGAAATCAAGATTTATATGGATGGCGACGACGAGTTTCCAACTATCTGCGGCACGGGCAGCGAGGATTACGTGGGCCTGTCCTATGGCATGCAGCAAACCCCATATCTCTATAACGGCTGCAACCTGAACCAGAAGGAATTCGTCTCGATGTACCGCTGGCACCTGCCTGATCCAATCTATTGGCAAAAAGAATGCCGGATCACGATTCAGCAGATTGCCTGGAAGCAGGGCCTGGCTGAGACCCAGGACGATTGGTCGACGGCTACTTTCTGGTACGAGCCGATCCCCAGCACCCCGCTTCCCGCTATGCCGGATGTGGCCGCACGCACAGTCGATATCTGGCAGGATTAGCTGGCAGCATACGTTTTTAGGGCGTTTGAGACTCAGTACGTAAATGGACTTACCGTAAGGAGAAGATTATGCCAAGCAGACATATAGTTATCGTCATGGTGTCGGCATTGACGCTGTTTACCGGTTGCCGGACGGGCGAACGATGTGACCTGGCCGGCAAACCAGACGAAGCCGGTTTCATAAGGATTTTCAACGGCCAGGACCTGACCGGCTGGGAAGCGACCGGCGGGGCGAAGTGGGTGGTCAAAGACGGACTACTCATTGGCACACAGGGCGAAAACAACGCGCCCGGTGACTTATTCACGGCAGACACTTACAGAGATTTCGTCCTGACCGTTACGTACCGGGTCGAGTGGCCCTGCAATAGTGGCGTCTGGTTCCGCTACCAGTCGCCGGATAAGGCGTATCAGGCAGATATTCTTGAGTACAAAAACCCCGAATGTTATTCCGGCACCCTGTACTGTCCCGGCAAGATGTTCCTTGCCATGAACACGGACAAGACGCTGGTAAACCGGGATGACTGGAATACGATGAAAATCCGCGCCGAGGGCGAGCACATCCAGATTTGGCTGAACGGCCGACAGGTCGCCGATGTTCGTGACAATACGACCGATTCGGGACGGATTGGATTTCAAGTGCATCCGGGAGCAGAGTTTGGGCCGATGAAGATTGTGGTGCGTGAGATATTGCTGAAGGTCCTGTGAGGCGAACCCCGTGATGAATCGCGGGGCTAAATACATGCCGCCCCCAAGTCGTTTAGCCCTGCCACCTGTGGGCAGGGTTTGCCGCCGGCACAGAGCCTGCCCCGAGCTCGTCGAGGGGTCCGGGGGCTAATCGGCCGGTGATTCGTCCTGGATGTACTCCTTGACCTTGAATCGAGCGGCGAAGGGAATGTACAACACGGCGGTCACCAGCATCGCGATCACAAAGAACCAGTAATAGCTGGCTCCCGGCAGCTTGCTCGTGCCGTCGGGATTCTTTATCACGGCATTCACCGCCGCCGCAAACGTGTTTCCCAGCGAGATCGACAGAAGGTTAACTGACTGGATCAGTGACTTCATCTTCTTGGGGGCTTGAGTGTATGCGAATTCGAGTGCCGTGATAGACACCATGACCTCGGCGCCGGTCAGAAAGATGTAGGCGAAGAACTGCCATCCGATAGATGGCTGGCTGCCGTTTTCGAGCTGGGTTTCGATCCATACCGGGACCAGGAAGCTCCCGGCTGTCAGGAACATGCCGATACCAATTTTACGCAGAGGTGTCATGGTCCAGATCCGGTTGAGACCCGGGTATATCACGTACGAGAACAGCGGGATAAGAATCATGATGAGGAAGGGATTGGCCGACTGCATTTGAGCCGCCAGCCAATTCTTTCCAAGCCATTTGAGCTCCATCTTGTCAGCCTGGAGCACCCAGGCGGATTCCGACTGAAAGAACAATGCGAAAAACATGGATACAAACAGAAAGATAACGCAGATTCTGCCCAGTGTCCTGACTCCCTCCCTGTCGAGCGTTTCTCGCCAGCCGGTCTGGCCGGCCGGGGGGATGTGCACAAACTTGTATCGGCCCATCCAGTAGGCTATCGTAGCGAAAACCATGAAAACCGCAGGAACACCGAATCCCACCGTGGGGCCGTACCGATCCAATAGACCCGGACAGCAATACATTGAGATGCAGGCGCCAAGGTTAATCGAGAAGTAGAACCAGCCGTAAACCTTCCCAATCAGGTGCTTGTTGGAGGGCCCAAACTGATCCCCCACGTTCGCAGATACACACGGCTTTATAATCCCGGAAGCGATTGCGATTATTACCAGTCCTCCGACGAGTCCGAAGCGCGTGTGGTCCCATGCCAGGACGGCAAACCCGATACAGTAGATCAGCGAGAACCAGATGATGGTCTTGAACTTGCCGAGCCAGACATCCGAGAGCACGGCCCCCACAATTGCCATGAGATAAACTGCGGCGGTAAACCAGTGGAACCATGCCCTGGCGGGTACGTCCGCCATGACGTCCAGCACTCCATTCGGCCCCATGAGATATTTGGTCATGAACACGACGAGTATGGAGCTCATGCCGTAAAACGCGAAACGCTCTGCGGTCTCATTAGTGAGAATATAGGGAATGCCCGCCGGCATTT
>CAZPJZ010000005.1:0-20066 GCA_964586995.1 uncultured Pirellulales bacterium
TCTGCGACCAAACCATCGGATACGTCTGTGTACGGGCGATGCTCCGGGTTGAGACAAGCATCGACCGCCAGACGAATCGACCGAACCGTCCGATATCGCTTAAATCTTCTACCGTCTTTGCTCCCAGCACTGCAATCATAATCTCTGCTCCAATCAGGACTCTTGCGCCGCCGAGCCTCTGCCTGCGTAGGCGAATAGCACAGAGGCATTTTCAATCCTTTCTTTCAGTACATCGGCCAGATCACTGCCGCTTTTTACCAGGGCCCGCCCGCCCTGTCAAGATTATCGCCCCCTTTGCCGGCAGCAACGCCATAGGTTGTGGCCCTGGCCTTCAACACCACTGAAGATTCCACATCAAATCACCTGCACCGCAGGGGGCTAACAAGCCTCAGGCCTTCTCCACCGTCACCTCCGCTCCCTCCGCGACGTTCCACAGGTCCGACAGGTCGCCGAGCAGTCTTCCCACGATGTTGACCGGCGAGGCGGCTCGGATCTCCTGTTCGCCCCGGGAGGCCGGCGTCGGCCCAAAAAACATGCACAGGGCAGTACCGGTCGGCCAATAGCCCAGCTCGCCTTCTTTCATTAGCACGCGGGCGTCTTGTTCCCACTGACACGCTAAGTCGATATCAAAGTATACCTCTCCGCCCCAGCGCTGCGCCTCCGCCCGTACCGGCAGGATAGACGCTATCGCCCTGGCCGTCTCACTATCGTTCAACTCGCCCTCAACCACAACCTCGCCAGCCTTGATCAATATTCTTTGCGGCATCCTACATCTCCTAATCCGGACGCGCCGGAACCAAACAGGTGAATGAATAGCCCTCAAGAAATCGAATTTGGGCACACTTTGAAAAGCAAAAATGCGACGGCCTTCTTGCTTTTCGAACCGTCGGAAACCAACAGCAGGATATTGGTCTTGATAATGAGAGATTTTAGCCCGCAGCTTGTCCTTCTGCCAACTTTATTCGGCGTCACGTGTCCGAACGTTATAACGCACTGCATCCCACTCCGGTCCATGCATCATATTCGCAGGCCCATTTTACCCCACAAAATCCGACAAATGAAAGGGCAAAGTGTTCGTTGAGCGTTAATTGGATTCGGCGGTATTTTGTTTGACTTTTGCTTTTGGATTTGGTATAAGAGCATATTGCAGGCTGACCCCTGCGGTGTTCGTAGAGAAAGTGTGTATTTGAAAGAACCGATACCCGTACTGAGGGAAATCAGGCCTTGACGGGCCGGAAATGCCTACAAGATAGGACTTTCGGACGCAAGCAACGATTGCCCACCTGGAAGTAATGGGTTCTCTTCAGAATCCCTTTCTCACGGCACCAGTGGAGGAAAGCTCTGCAATTAGTGAAAGGCCTGTTTATTAACAGGCCTTTTTTGCTTTTGCTCCTGCCAGCCTGCACGGGGATGAAAATACCGGACCATCAGAGTCGCCGCACCACGATTTGGTCTGTTTTCCGGGGTTAAGCCAAAGGACATATTTGCCGATTATAACTGATAACCGCTGGAGGCTTGCCTTTCAGCTTTACGTCGTTAGTATTTGTTTCTAAAAGACTTACGCAACGGAGGTGACAATGCCGAGCGTTCGCACCTTCACGGTTTTGCCCGCGCTGCCCGATTCGCTGAAGGGTCTTGAAACCATAGCCAAGAACATGTTCTGGTCGTGGAACCCCGACCTGACGGAGCTATTCAAGCGCATTGACGGCGGCTTATGGACGGCCTGTGGACACAATCCGGTGAAACTGCTTTGCCACGTTTCGCAGTCGAGGTTGGAGGCTCTGAGCCAAAATAGAAGTTTTTTGGGCGAATTGAACCAGGCGGTCGAGAAACTGAACGCATATCTCAACAGGCCGACATGGTTCGAAAGGGTCTGCTCAGGAGCAACCAGCCCGACCATCGCCTATTTCAGTGCGGAGTTCGGAATCCACGAATGCCTGCCTATTTACGCGGGCGGACTGGGCATTCTGGCCGGGGACCACTTAAAGAGCGCTTCCGACCTGGGAGTGCCTTTAGTCGGAGTCGGCCTTCTCTATCAGAAGGGCTACTTTCGCCAGTACTTGAACGTCGATGGCTGGCAGCAGGAATCCTATGTCGACAATAATTTTGACACCGTGCCGGTTGAGCTGGTCCGCAAGCAAAGCGGACGCCCCTTAACAATCAGCGTCGAATACCCGGGCAGATGCGTTTCGGCCCAGATATGGTGTGTTTGCATCGGTAGAATAAAGCTATATCTTCTCGACACCAATATACCTGCCAATTCCTCGGTAGACCGTATGATTACTGCCTGTTTGTATGGCGGCGACGTTGAGCTGCGCATTCGTCAGGAGATCATGCTGGGCATTGGCGGCTTGAAAGCCTTGGCGGCGATGGGGATAACGCCAACGGTTTGCCACATGAATGAAGGGCACGCTGCCTTCATGGCTCTGGAGCGGATACGGCAACTGCGAAGCACCAACAATATGACGTTTGACGAGGCCCTGGAAGCCACAAAGTCAAGCAACGTTTTCACCATGCACACCATCGTAAAAGCCGGGCTTGATGAGTTTCGCATCCCGCTCATGGATAAATATTTTGGCAGTTATTTCCCACACCTCGGGATAAACAGAAACCAATTCCTGGCATTGGGCAGAATCCTGCTCGATGACGAGAGCGAACCATTTAAGATGCCCATCCTGGCCATAAACCTGAGCGGCTATATGAACGGGGTCAGCAGACTACATGCCCAAATATCACGCGATATGTGGTCTGCCCTCTGGCCCGGCGTCCCGGCCAAAGAGGTGCCGATCATACCGATTACAAACGGCGTCCACATCAAGAGCTGGCTATCGGAGGAGATGAGCTCACTGTATGACAGGTATCTGGAACCCAATTGGGCCGATGGAACATTCAGCAACACTGCCTGGAATAGCGTCGAGGAGATTCCGGACGAACAACTCTGGCGCGTACATCAGCGGTGCAAAGAGCAGTTGATTGTGTTTGCCCGCAATCGACTGAAGGAGCAGATGATGCGGAGGGGCACGTACCACGCCGAACTGAACTGGGCCGAAGAGGTGCTGGACCCTGAAGCGCTTACCATCGGCTTTGCCAGGCGATTTGTGAACTATAAAAGGGCAAATCTGCTCCTGAAGGACCCCCAGCGTCTGCAGAAGCTTCTGTCCGATCCGCAGCGGCCCGTCCAGATCATCTTTGCGGGCAAGGCGCACCCCAGGGACACCGACGGAAAAGACATCATCAGGCAGGTTGTCCACTTTGCAAACCTGCGAAATATCAGGCGACGCGTCGTATTCCTGGAGGACTATGATATTGACGTAGCCAGAGTCTTGGTACGCGGCGTCGACGTGTGGCTCAGTAACCCACGCCGACCGATGGAAGCCAGCGGTACCAGCGGCATGAAAGCAGCGCTCAACGGGGTGCTGAATATCAGCACTTTGGACGGATGGTGGTGTGAAGGGTATACGCCTGAGGGTGGATGGGCCATCGGTGCCAGCGAAAGCTATGAAGACCGTGATTATCAAGACCAGGTGGAGTCACGGGCGCTGTACAATATCCTGGAGAATGAGGTGGTCCCCTTGTTCTACACCCGCTCGGCCGACAATCTGCCGCGGGCCTGGATACACAGAGTCAAGAATTCCATCAAATGGATTGCTCCTCGCTTTAACACCCACCGAATGGTTGCCGAATATACACGGAGGTTCTACAATCCGGCGGCGGCTCGTCAGCAGTATATGACCGCTGAGGCAATGAAGGAAGCCAGAGAGTTTACAGGCTGGAAGACCAGACTGAAGAATGCCTGGCCTGAGCTTGCGGTCAAGGATGTAAAAGTCGAGGTCAGGAACGGCCAAGGCTACGAGCCTCTGGACCCCAGGCAGCCCCAACTGAAAGTCGGCTCCGAAGTTAGCGTCAGCGCGCTGATCAAACTCGGCACGATTGGTCCGGAGGATGTCGCCGTAGAGGTGTATCACGGTTCCGTGGACAGCAACGGCAACATCACGGATGGCTCAGCGCTGAGACTGGCTCACAAAGAGGCATCGGGACAGGATGGCGAGCACTGGTTTACCGGCTTAATGTCTTGTACGGCAACCGGCCGCCATGGCATTGCTGTAAGGGTTTTGCCCCGGCACCCTGACCTGGCTAATCCCTACGAGATGGGCCTGATTCGCTGGGAAACCGCGCCCGCCAAGCCAAGTCCCTGTGATCAGACAGCCGGCCAAATCAGCTAACCCATCAAACCTCGCACCGCTCGGTGCCAGCCCCGTGAGAGAAACTCTAATGCTCCGGCAAGGGCGACGGACGGGCCTCTCTCACGGGGCAAGCCCGCCTCGGTTCACTCGTTCTCTTTGCTGCTCAGGAGCTGATAAGCCTCGTCAGCCGTGCGGGCTTGTTCCAACGACTGTTTGAATTGTCCATCCAGCATCAATCTGCTTATCTTGGCCAGCGCCTGGATGTGGGGCCCGGTCTGGTCGGCTGGCGAGACCAGTAGAATGACTATGGTTACCGGCTTTCCATCGACGCTTTCAAAATCTATAGGCTCGCGTGCAATCCCGACGGCCATAACTAATTCTCTGACCGCCTTGCACTTGCCGTGAGGGATGGCGATACCCGAGCCGATGCCCGTGCTGCGCGTCTGCTCTCGCATAAAAACCGCCTCGCAGACGGCCTCCTTGTCGAGCAGCGACCCGTTCGCCTCAAGCAGGCCGATCAACTCTGATATCACGGCGTTCTTGTCTCTTCCCTCCAGCGGGACCTTGATACAGGTGGGCTGCAATATCTGCGTCAGGATCATTTCCAATTCGACAAAATAAGGTATCCTTCTCAAAAAGAATCAACACAAGCAACGTATTTTATTCGGCGGGCAGGCGACGTGCAACAATTTTCAGCCAATTTTACTGACCACGATACCAGTCTATGGCTTTCTGCAGGCCCTGGCGGAAGGATACCCTTGGTTTGAAGCCAAGGAGATTCTTGGCGGCGGTGATATCGGCCAGCGAGTGCTTTACGTCGCCGGGGCGGGGCTCGGCGTAGACCGGCTGAATGTGCTTGCCGAGTATTTCGTTAATCAGCTCGATAATACTGTTGACTGTTATTGCTTCACCGCAAGCAATGTTTACGACTTCGCCGCTGGTACTTTTTGCCCGTGCAGCAAGTAAGTTGGCGTCAACTACATTGTCGATGTAGGTGAAATCCCTGCTCTGTTGGCCGTCGCCAAAAACCGTTGGCGGCTTATCGTGCATTATCGCCGTGACAAAGGCCGGGATGGCCGCAGCATATTGACTGGTCGGGTCTTGGTACGGGCCGAAAACGTTAAAGTACCGCAGTGAGATTGTCTCCAGGCCAAAAACCGAATAGAAAACCGAGCAATAGTATTCGCCAGTCAGCTTTCCGACGGCATAAGGAGAAAGAGGCTGGGGGGGCATCGTCTCAACCTTCGCCACGTCCGGCGTATCGCCGTAAGCGGACGAGCTTGACGCGTAGACAAATCGCTTGATTCGTGCGTCACGTGCGGCCAAAAGAAGGGTGAAAGTCGCATCGATGCAGTGCGTATGGGTGGCGGCGGGGTCTTCTACGCTGCGGGGCACCGAAGGCAGCGCGCCCTGGTGCAGGACAAAATCGATATCCTTCATAGCCGCACGGGCCACGTCCGGGTCGCCCATATCGGCCTCGATAAACTCGACTCGATCAATGACGTCGGCCAGATTGCTCTTCTTGCCGGTGAGCAGATTATCAACTACCCGGACAAAACAGCCCTGCTGGACCAATCTCCTGCAGATGTTCGAGCCAATGAACCCGGCTCCGCCGGTGACCAAAAACTTCTCCATCGCACCATCCCTTGGAAAGAATGCCCGAATCCATATCTATCCGCTATCTTTCTAAGCCGGGCTTGGTCGCGCCATTTGCGGCTTGAGATACTCTTGATACGATTTGAATCGCTCGTGGAAGTAGCCGCCCTTCATGGCTCTGGCCGCAAACAGCACACAGCCGACAACATTCGCGCCTACTTCTCTGAGCTCGCCTATCGTCCTGCGAGCCGCCCCTAATCTGGTAGCGGCGGCGTTGAATACCAGAATGGTTGCATCAGCAAACCTGGATAACGCTTTGGCGTCACTTACCAGCAGCACAGGGGCACTATCTATGACGATATGGTCATAGTTCTTGCGGTGCTCCCTGAGCAGCTCTTCCATTCGCGGGCTGGCCAGCAGCTCCGCCGGGCTGGAAGGCAATGGCCCCGAATCGATTATGTCAAAGCCATCGATGCCCGTGGACCTGACGGCATCCATGTAGCTGCACTGCTTGGTCAGCACACTGCTCAATCCGAAGTCAAAAGCCTCGCCTTCGGGCCCGCCGGCCGCTGTTCTGGGGAATATCTTGCGTAAACTCGGCTGGCGGAAATTGGCGTCGACCAGCAGCACTCTTTTGTTTTGGGCCACGAAGGTGGTCGCCAGGTTGACCGCCACGGACGTCTTGCCCTCTGCGGCGTCACCACTGGTGACCAGGATAGTCTGCAGCGACTTGGCAAGCCCCGACAGCTCCAAGTTCATCCGAAACCGCCGGTAGGACTCGCTGATAATAGAATACGGGGCCTGACGGACCGCGTGGCAAAGCTCAATCCCACGAACCTGCTTATCTTCAGATGCATCGGGGATCATCCCCAGCAGCGGGATGTGCAGGAATCGACCGACGTCCGTGGGTGTGCGCACCAGGTCATTCATGACCTCGACGAGGAAGGCAAGTCCTATGCTCAGCAGAAATCCAACGATAGCCCCGCCGGGAAACCACAGCCACCACTGCCGAGAGGTGACCATTTCCAGAGGTTCCGGAGCCAGTCCAACGAGCTGTACCTTCGGCGTCTCCGGATCATTGAGAATGATCCTCAACTTCTCAGCCTGCTGCTTGATGGCGTTAAGCATCTCGATTCTCTCGTCCCTGATCTTCAACCGCTGCTCATACTGCACCCGAGCTTTATCGAGCTTTTCCTTCTGCGCCGCAGCTTCGTCGCGCAGAGTCTTCAGCTCTGCAAGCCGCTCGTGCAAAACAACCAGCCTGTCCCGTACGTTTTCGAGACTGGCCTTGCGAGTCTGTTCGGCTATTTCCTGCTTCCTGAGCTCCCTTCTCTGCCTGATTTCAGCTATCTGCTGTTGAGTCTGGCGAACCACTCTGTGATTCTCACCAAACTTAGAAAGCCTTCCGGACAGTATGGCTTCCTGGAAGGCCAACTGTTCGGCAAGCATAGTCATGACGGGGTCTCTCTCTATCGCGAACTCAACCTGCACCGTGATAGGGCCTGTCGCCAGCTCGGTCAGGTTCTGCATATCAGCTTCGGTTTGCTTTATGCCCAGCAGAAGGTCGTTTTGCTGAAGCTCGAGGTTATCCAGCTTCAGCTCGAACGTGTGGCGCCAATAACGGCCTGTAGTCCGGTCCAGGTCGGTTATACCGAATGCGGCGCGGACGTCGTCCAATGCTCTTTCGCCACTGGCCACGTCCGCCTCAACCCGGGTCCGACGCTCTTCAAGCTTGGCGAGCCTGTCACTTACTTCGGCTCGCTTGGTCCCTCCTTGCGAGTTGACGAACAACTGCACCATTTCGTTCACAATCAATGCCGACTCCCGAGCGTCACGACAAGTCATGGAGACCTCAACGTATTCCGCGTCCCGGTGAGCATAGGCACCAAGATACTTCCTCAAGTACTTAAAGGCTCTTCTGGTGTCTCTACCTCGCCTGCGGTACCAGTCGGTTTCCCTCACCTTGTCCACTCGGAGCAAATTCTCCAGCATATTCTGCTGCTTGATGAGGCTGGCCATCGAAACACGATGCTGATATTGAATATCCTTTTGCACCTGAGCTGCCACGATGTCCATTGGGTCTGTTTCCACTGGCGGCAGGACCTCTATGTAGGTCTGGGCGGTGTATCTGGGAAAAAGCATCCTCACGAGCTGCCAGCCCCCGACCCCGACCGCGAAACCCACTACCGTCAAAACCACCATGAGCAATATGTGCCGACGCAGTATGGCAAAGACCTCCTTGGCTGTCAACGCAGCAGCCATTGGCTGGCTCGGCCTGGCTAACCCCGCCACCTTACTCTCAACCGTCGGTTTTCTTTCCACCATTTTGGTCTCCAATCACGATTCGCCGGATGAGGCGAACGCTTCATTGTGCTATCATCATGACCTAAGTACCACAACTTACGGCGAAAGACGTTCGATAGCCGAGGTTATCCGGTCCTTCACTGCTTTCGGCAGCTTGTCACGTCCTGCCTCCAGAGCCTCCTTGTAGGCATCAAGTGCCCGGCTTTTTTGCCCGAGCCTCTCTTTTATCATGCCCAAATGCTCGTATACCTCGGGCGGTGCCGCGAGCTGATTTTGTCCGTACTGTAGCAAAGCGGCTGTCATAAATTCATCAGCCTCGGAATCCTTACCGTTTTTGTACAACACATAAGCATACGTATCCAGGAAGCCCGGGTCATTCGGCTTCTGCTCCAGCGCTCGTTTGGCGTATTCCAGCGCCTCTGCAAGTCTTTCGTTTTTCTCAGCCAGCATATAGGCCAAGTTGTTCAGAACCAGAGTGTTATTCGGCATTTTAGCTAAGAGACTTTCGTAATCTGTTATCGCCTTTCTCAGATAATGGTTATCGGAAGTCCTCTCGTAGGCGATGGCCAAAACCTGGGCTTTTTTTACAGTATAATCGACCCCGCGTGGGGTCTCCGCCCCAGTTAGCTCGATGCATTTTTCAATATAACCAACCGCTTTGTCGTACTCGCCCCTGATCTTGGCCAAATTGAACATGGTAAAATTGGCCGCCAGCGAATCAGGCGTGGTTTTCAGCCGCTGCAGGCAATATTCTGAGACCTCCTCATCTCCCAACAGCAAGAACATTCTAAGCAGAATCTCGCTGGCGAGTCTCTCGTTGGCCCCTGCCTTGTCAACGGCTGTTCGGCAATATTCGACGGCCGTCTCCCTGTCACCAAGGCTTAACTTGGCCTCGGCCATCCGGTAATAAGCTACGGGAGCAAAGGGCGTGTTCACATATTTTTCACTTTCCTCGAAGAGCTTATCCAGCTTCTCGGGGTGCCAGCCTGCCCCGGCTTTAGTCCTGCTGCCCGCTGCCAGCACCAGCGACTGCAAGTAGCCATCCAAAGCGATTGCATATTGCACGTCTTGCATCCCGGCGGTAAGCTCTTGCCCGAGATACGCTTGACGCTTCAGCAGATAGGCCTTCTGGTACAGTTGCTCGGCGCCGGCAAAGTCGCGCACAGCCATCTTGAATCCGGCGGCTCGATTGTGCCACACCGCACTCTGCGGGAACTTCTGCAGGGTGTCATCATAGAATTTTCTCAGGGCGTCTGTTCGACCCAGTCTCAAGTAGGTTTGTTCGAGCATAGCCCTGGCTTCCATGGGAGCTCCGGGCATGTCAATGGTGTTTATCAATTCTGTGATGGCATCATCTTCGCGCCCTGTCCGCAAGTAAGCTCTGGCCAGAGCCATCCGGGTGTCCGGCGTGACGGACAATGACTTGCTCTTCTGCAGGTCGATGATGGCCTGATCGTAATCCCCCATTAACAGGCCTATCTCGCCTCTCAGCCGCCACGCTCCGGCGTTGTCTTGATTGGTCTCGAGATTTCGATTCGTCAGCTCCAATGCCTTCTTTAGCTGGCCCTGCCTCATCGCCAGCCACCCCTCCAGAAGCAGGACCCCCCGCTCGCTGGGATATTTCTCTTTGAAGCTCTGCAATTTGTACTCAGATTCCTTGACAAGCCCCACCTTCAGATAGGCCTTGATTTGGTCAAGACGGTTCTGCGGGCTGTCCTCAAGCGACACAAGTTCTTCAGAATATCTACTTACGTTCTCCTGATTGATGGTCCTTTCGGCGACAAGAAAGAGTCCTCTGACCACGTCAGCGTCCTTGGGCTGCTTTTGGTACATCCGTTGCAGGACGGCTTCGGCCTCTTCAAACCGACCGAGGTTGAAATAATGCCGCCAGAGCAAGGTCTGGTCTTCGAATTCCTGCAGCAGCTTTTCGGCCCTGTCAATCTCGCCCTGGGCCCGATAGTACTCGGCATAAGTTTCAAGAAGCCCCCGATCATCAGGGCTCGTCTTCCTGGCCTGCTCCAGAGATGACGCGGCAATCTGAAACAACGCCGTCTTGCGCTGCTGGTTCGCCTCTTCCACGGCCATGCCGGTGGCCAGTTTCGCCAGCAGGATGGCATTCTGTAGTGACGGCGCATTCCTCTGCAAAGTCTGCCGAATGGCCAATGCCCTTAGCGGCTCCGTGGGACTTATGTATTCGGCGTAGGCGCTGAGCAAAGGCAAATCGCCCGGGTTCAAGGCAATTGCTCTTTCCAACGCGCGCCTGGTTTCAATCACCTGGTCGGACGAGGCCTCGTCACCCAGCCTGAGATTACGCCGATACAGCGCGTTGGCCAGCGCTTTGGCAATAATTCCGTCCATAGGGTTCAAAACCGCCGCTTTCTGAACGTCATCGAGGCATGCAAGGTCGTTTCCCAGAGCAGCATTTATGTTGGACCTGAGCAGGTAAGCGCGCGAGAATACGGGTCTTTGCCTCAGACATTCGTTCGCTCTGGTCAACGCGTCCTTGAATTGGCCCTTGGCAGTGGCAAGGCGGGCTGCAAAAAGGTTGCCCTCGCAGTCATCCAGATTTTCGCGCCGAACAATCTCTGCAATTTGCCCTGCCAACTGCCAATCGTTGCTGTCCGCTGCAATATCAAAAAGATAGCTGGCTGCAAGGTGCCGCGGAGCAACTCGATTGGTCAGCTTGAAAGCGGCCCGCTCGGCACCGCCTTGCTGCGGCGCCTGTACTTCCAGGACTCTCTTGAACTGTTCCACGGCTACACCTGACTCAGCGCTGCTTCGGTAGAAAAGCCCAAGCTTTAAAGCTCGCTGAATCGGGTCCGCAATACTCGATATTACCTGCTTTGTTATTTCCCTGAGTCTTTGATCTGAGACGTGCGCGGGATCACGCTCGGCAAGCAGATTCTTATAGACCAAGGCATCCATATTATCAGGAAAGTGGACCAAAAATCGGTCCACCAGATCCTCCGCCTTGGCGCTCTGGCCCTGTGTAATTAAATCCCTGCACAGTTGAGTGAAAATAACCTCTTCCACCGAAGCTGGGTCCTTCAGCAGCAGCTTCTGCACCAAGGCAACCTTTTGCTGCTGATATTTGTCCAACTCGGCCTTCATCAGCTTGGTCGAAGCGTCCGACTCAGAACCCTGTCCTTGCTCAAACAAGCCCTGCTCGAAGATGGTCTCGGAACCTTCCTTGATTTGCCGTTGTGCTATGGCGCTTCGAAGCTGTCTACTCTTGGCCTCTACCAGCTCCAGGTTGAGCTTTATGGTGTTGGGGTCCTCTGAATCCAGCTTGGCTAATTCATCCTCGGCCTCAGCGATCTGATCGGTACCCATCAGAGCCCGTATGCGAAGGGCCTGCGTTCTGCGGTTCGGACCAAAAGTCTCCTCGAAGGCGCTGACGTTGTAGGCATTGACCGGAGAAATAACATACGACCATAAGTCTCGCCTCCCAAGAACCTCCAGGTAGTCCAAAATAGCTTGCGGCTTAGTCAGCTCGATTCCCGCCTCAAGGGCGGTAACCAAGAATTCGGTGACGGCACCCACTTCTGGACTATCCCGGAAAATTTTGGCCAGGGTATAAGCCAGCATAGCGTCTCGCTGCTCCGGAGGTTTGGATGCTTTTATCTGCTGATACGCCTCATAGAGCTGCCTGGCCGCAACGTGCACATTTCCTTTGGCAAGCTCAAGCATTCCCTGCCACTTGAGCACTTGCGGCTCCTTCTCACTGCCGGAGATCTGCTCGATTTCGTGGACAGTTTGCTCGGCATTAGCCAGCCACAGAGCGAATTGAGACCTGGCCTGTTCATCGTAAGGCTCAAGAATCTGTTCTACGTAGCAATTTGCCAGGAAAGAGCACAGCAAAAATCTGTTCATTCTATTTGCGTAGCTTCGCGGCCCAGCGGTATTTTGTGCATCCGGGAACTCAAGTGCCGTCTTGGCCACGGCTATGGCCTTGAACACCTCGGATTTTTGCCCGTGAACGGAGCACTTGCGATAGTACAAGTTGGCCGCAGCGATCGCATAGCCCACGTTTTTCTTATCCAGGTCGATCGCTTTCTCCATCGCCTCGATCGCATGGTCGAGATTTTGCAGGTTCGTCTTGACACCTGAATATGCTGAATAAACGGAATAGAATCTGGAAAGCGCAGCAAATGCCTCGGCGCTGGAAGGGAATTTGCTCACCAGAGACCGATGGGCGGGCTCCATCGCTTCGACTTGCTTTTTCGACTCCGGGGCCTTGCTCTTTCGCGCGCGATTCAGCTTCATCGAAAGCAGATTGATATGTGCCTGCGGATTATCCTCAGCGGCCTCGATCGCTCGCTCCAAAAGTTCTTCGGCCTGCTTGGCAGCTCTCTCCCTCTCTTGGACATTTCCCCTGGATGCCAGGATCTCACCTCTCTCAATAGCCACTTCAGCAAGATACCGATACGCATCAACATTAGCCGGATCAAGCTCCTGAACCTTCTGCAAGTCATTCGTTGCCTGGGTCAGCAACTCATCAGGAACCGTCACCGCGCCCATCCTGGCAAGTTCAAGTGCCGCCCTTCCCCTGACCAGATACAGGTAGCAGCCCATGGTCTGGCCCTTGGCGGGCTCCGCGCGTTCTTCCTGCCCGAAAGACCGTTCCCATCTGGCTTTGTCCTGCCCCATTAAGCCCCCATCCTGCGCCACTCTTATAAGCTCGGATGCCTGCGACTGAACGTCGCTCCAGACTCCACTGACACCTCTTCCCGTATTGGCGTAATTGTCAGCAACGATGTAAAGATACTTCAGCCGAGCCAGCCGGGCCGTTACGTTCCTTGGATCGACGTTGATTATCTCTTCCCAGCAGCCCCGCACCTTGGGCCATTGGTCGGTCTCGATATACAGCCCCTCGAGCTTGAACAGCACCTCTATCTTGAGCGTGTCCGACTTGGCCAGTTGATAAGCCTTCAGGTAGGCGCGCCAGGCTTTGTCGTAGTTCTTGGCCAGTAGAGCGGTATCGGCTTCATCGACAAATTTTTCCGGGTCTCTGCTCAAATACAAGATGACGCCAACCACCGACAAAACAACTAATAGAAGCACTGCCGAGCCTATGAGCGCTACCTTCTTATTCAGTCTTTTTGCCATGAGTCTTTCCCTTCCCACGTGGGACAGACCCCGCAGCGAACTGCGGGGATAAATATTTAGCCCGCTAATTTATTGGCGGGTTTGCTCTGTGCCTTCCCAGTCAGGCCAGTGGTCTTTTTCCAAGATAGGCAAAATGACACCCAGGACTTTCTCGCTCGCTTCGATCGCCTCCTGTTTACTCGGTGCGGTCTGCGCCTGGTTGAAAACAAGCTCAATCTTAGAGAAATACGAATACTTGCCGAAAAGGTTCTTATTCAGGGCTACCCGGGCTTCGTCCCGGCTGCTGGCATATTCCCCGTTGACTCTGAAAAGATACAAGACCGGGAATTTAGCACGGCTCTGCAAAAAATCGGTTCTCGTACTGCCGAAGACCAGATATTTTGCCCGGATTTCACTCTGAAAGTCACGTTCATCAACTTGCAGTGTTACGCTCTCGGTGGCCAGTCTGACGTAGCCCCCGCCGGTATAGCATTCCTCCGGGACATGCGGCACCCTGTCCGGAAGCTCATAGTAAGTAACAAACAACATGAATTTCCCGATGGGACTTTCAAACGCCGTCTCTGTGTCTTGCAGAACCCATTGAATGTAATCTTTCGTGCCTAATTCTTTAAGAACCTCTTCGTTATCGATCTTGCCTTTCGATAATACTCTGTAGGGCTCTAACTTCTTCTCATCCAAAAGGTCCAAAGATTTCTTTAACGGCAAAGGGTCCTTCTTTAGGTACATCCCGAACGCTTTTACGGCAATGGACATTCCGGCCCCTGCTGCTGCCAGCACAGCCGCACATATCAAAAACGCGGGATCAAAATAAACCCGTCTGTCAGTTCTCATGTCCTGCACCGCACATAACGCCCGGCTCCCAAAAGCATTCTATCACGTCTGGGGGCTTTTGCGGGCCACAATGTCCCGGCCAGCTACCTCGGCTTCCTCAACAAACAAACTGGACATAAACCAGGCTAAAAAGCCATAAAAGGCAAAGGCCAGCGGCAGCATTCCTATTCCCAACAGGTCGTGGTAAATACCCTTGGTATAGCTTGGGTCAATCAGCACGTAAATGAACCCGGTCACGGTAACTCGCACGATGTTACAGAGTACCGCGATAGGGACCGTAGAGGCTAACAGGATGATTCGCTGCCATAGGGGTCTGTAATGCAAGTACGCCATGGCCACACCCAGAGCCAGAAAGGCCATCAGCAGCCGCATACCGCTACAGGCCTCGGCCACATTGAGCGGGGGATCCAGCCGCTCGCCTTTATAAATCACATCAATCACAACACCGCTGGCGCTGGCTTGTATCGTGCTGACCAGATTCAACAAAGCGGTTGCCGCCTGCGCAGAAAGATGCCGCATCGGCATCGTCAGTCCAACATAGTATCTGCGGGGCAGTGGCACTGCAAATATCAAAAACGCGATCGGCAGCCACAGGTGCCTGACCAGCCGCCATCCACCCAAGAATAAGACCACCGCTCCCAGCGCCGCGATCATGGAAAGCGGGCGAAAATAGGCGTATCCGGACGGGCTCACGATATTGAAAAAATAAAACAGAATCCACCAAATCAAGAAAACCAAGCCCAGATAGCTCGGCTTGGTTTGAAGACTTAAAATATCACGTCTATGCTGGTTAATGAAGTATAGACTGAAAAGAGGAATCAGAAAACCGTGCGACCAACTGGGGTCGGTCAGCCAGGTGCGGATGATAGCGGCAATCTCATTGCGAAAGAGAAAGCAGAACAGTCCCGCTATGATTGCTATTTTGGCATAATTATGCAGACCGAGTTCATGCCAACGTTCCTTTGGGTGCCCGTCGGGCGGGGTCCCTCGGAGGTGCACATCTTTTTCCTGCGTGTTTGCCCTAACAGAAGCAATATTCTCCACCATGACTAAAAGACACTGCTAAAACCAATGAGGCGTGCGGAAGCCTTTGCCATAATCTGCATCTGCAAAATTACGATCATACACGAATCCGAAGCCGTAAGTCGCCCGGAAGGCATTTCGCAGAATCGCACGCCACCTGGCGGTCGCGTGGGTGCCAACGTTGATCAGATCGTTCGGCTTAATGAAGAAGTCGGGCTGCTCGCCCATAGCGATTTTATCCAGATCGACCATGACAATCTCTTCTTTGTCTTCGCTGATTCTTCTTATCACCTCACAGCGCTTTGGCCAGGCTAAAGACCCCAAGCCGCCTGCTGCAGCGATAGCCATCTTCAGGGTCATTGGCCGGCCCGTAATAGGAATATATCCCCTGTAGTTCACGTTGCCCATTATACAGAACTCACCGATAATATCAACAGGCACATGAATCGTATCACCGGGCTTTATCACCAGATTATATCGCGGGTCGCCGGCCAGCAATTTGGTGGCGGGAATCTTGATAACTCGCGCCTGGACCGCCTTTTCCCACTCAAGCTCTTCGGCCAGTTTGCCTTCCAGCGGAATGGCCCCTTCAGGCTCGAACTTTATTACGGGTTCCGTAGGTCTGGGCGGACCCACTTGAATCGGGACCCATTTGCCATCTTCAAAAATCCACTCTACTCGGCCGCCGCCTTCGGCCTTTTCCGTTTTGGGGGCCTCCGGCGTCGGCGGTGCAACCTGAATCGGGACCCATCGGCCATCCTGGAACGTCCATTCAATCTCGCCGGTACGGGCAGGAGTCTTAGCTTCGGGCGCCACAGGCTCGGCGGGCCTCCGCGGCGTGACCTGAATAGGGACCCATCGGCCGTCCCGGAACGTCCACTCAATCTCGCCGCTCCGCTCAGCAGTTGCGACTTCAGGCAGTACAGCCGCTGCGGGCTTTCGCGGCGCGACCGGAACGGCAACCCACTGCCCATCCCGGAACGTCCACTCAATCTCCCCGCTGCGGTCAGGCGTCCTGACTTCAGGCGCTACAGGCTCGGCGGACCTTCGCGGCGTGACCGGCACAGGTACCCATCGCCCGTCTCGGAACGTCCACTCAATCTGGCCGCCTGCTGCGTCTTGATCGGCCTGCGCGCTTAGCATTGATGTACCAACAGGCCTGGCGGACGCTCTGGCAAGATCCCTGCCTGCAAGCGGCTGACTTGCAGTTGGCCAATCATGTGGTCCCGCTGACGGCCATCGCGACATGTCCGTCGCCGCCAGCTCCGAGGAAGTGACAACCACCTTCTTACTTTCGGGCCAGCGCTGTCCCGCCTGCGGCGTTATCATGTCAAGCATTTCGCGCTCCAACTGAAGTCGCAGCTTTTGCTCGTCTGATTTCGGGGCATCGGAGCCGCCGGGGGTCTGGGTCCTTGGAGCCGTGCGCTGTGGCACTCGAGGTCTGGCGCGTCCCGGCTCCACAAATTCCGGTTCGGCAAGCCTAGGATCCACGGTCTGTAACCGGCCCAGACCGCGTGCAGCAGCCTGAGGCTCAGTCATGTCAGGCACTTGCTCTTTGCTGTTCGCACGGCGGGACACATAAATATAGCTGACGTTAAATTGGGCCGGCCCACCGGCGGTAGCCAGCGCATCGGTCAGCCTGAAATCGTAGCGCGGAATAACGTACCTGCCGGGACGAGGCACGCCGTTGCCTAATATGGAATACGTGCGCTGTTGCGAACTGAGCATAGTCACGTTCACCGAGGGCTCTTTCAGTATGTTCGGCGAAAGGATTCGTTTTATCTCCTCCTCCAGTTGCGTCTCGGTAAGTCCGGCCGCCTGCACGACCCCGACATCCGGTATGGATATCTTGCCGGTTTCAGTTACTATGTAGTCACTTGCAACCATGGCCCCTTCGAGAAAAAGCTCAAAGATGGATATTCTGACTATGTCCCCCGGCTGGAAGACGTAGTCAGTCTCTACGGCGACGATGTCACTTGGTCGTGGGTCTTCCGCCCGTTTCCACGGCGCCGGCGTCTCTTCCGCCACACCCAACGAGTCCAGAATCACATTAACTGCTGGCGTCGGACGGAACCTGCCGATTTGTGCGGGGTCAAAAAATTTGTTGCCGCAACCCGCTGCGTGAATGACCAGGACAGACGAAATCAGTGCAATCGTGATGGTCTGCGTCCTTTTCATATTGCTAAAACTCCCCAAAAATGAACGAGTTTTCAATCATATCAAAGGCTCAAAACTGCCCATACACTCTGCTCCTCAGATGAAATTTATCGGTTCAATACATTGTCTGCTTAACTTTTTTGATGGCGGCGCGGACAAATATGGCAAAGAAATCGCGAAAGCACCCGCCAGCTTGCAGCCGCACATTCCCATCAGGTCGCGGCGTCTGCTAAATGCAGCGCCGCCAGCCTTTCCCCTGGACCGCAAATGTAAGCACAAAACGCAATTATGAGCCGGCAAACCCTGTTCGAATGGTCATTTGGCCGCTCCTCGCAAAATAATAATCAACGCAGCTCTACTACGCCTAAAGGGCTAAGCCTGTTCGGTATCTACCTCAATCAAGCCCGATAATTATGGCAGTGATAGTACAGGCGAAGAGGCCGCTCAGGTAGACAATAGGGCTTGCCGGCACGGTGAAAAACCGCACTCATCGGGGTTTTGAGGCACTTGGCGTACGAAGTGTCGGCCTTGGTAATAAACTCAGCCCTCGCAGCGATCTGCCGAAGACCGGCAGAGCCTGCCGGGACGACGGCTCGAACTCATCCTTTTTGTTGCCGCCTCGCCAGTCGTCATGGAAGCATTGCTGCGGACTGAAGATAAATTTTATGCTCCGTCTCCGTGTGACGCTCGGCGGGCTTTTTCAGAGTTGACGATGGCAAATGCCAAGACCATTAAAAGCCCCACGGCGGACACGTGCTTGACAGCCGGCGGGAGCATCCAACCTGCCTTCCATGCATCTGCCACGTCGATGTTGCCGGTAACAAGGTCCAGCACCAGGCCCCCCAGCAGCGCGCATCCGGCAACGGCAACGAGGTACACAAGGGCGGTTCGCCTGCCCAGCGTCTGCCAGATGGTGGCCAGGCCGGCGGCGTTGGTAGCCGGGCCAGTCATAAGAAACACGAGCGCTGCACCCGGGCTCAGCCCTTTCAAGATCAGCGCCGCCGCCACGGGCACCGAAGCGGTCGCGCAGACGTAGATCGGTATACCGACAAACATCATCACTATCATCGCAAATAATCCCTGGCCTATATTCTCCGCAAAAAACCCCTCCGGCACCACCACCGATATTACCGCCGCAATAACCAATCCGACTAACATGGGCTTGCCTATGTCACGGGGCAGCGTGACGAAGCCATACTTTAACGCCCTGACCAGCCTTCCGCTCCGGCTGATGCGACAGCACTCATCCGAGCACGTCAGCACCGCCGTAGTGTTCGCCTGCTTATCTGCGGCGAACAAATCGACCAAAGCGCCCCCGACGATACCGGTCACCAGCGCCGCCAGAGGTCTAAAGACCGCAAAGACAGGACCCAGCAGACTGAAGGTCACGAATATGCTGTCCACGCCCGTTTGCGGAGTGGACAACAGAAAGGATATGGTTGAGCCTTTGCTTGCGCCATGTCTATGCAGCGACATTGAAACCGGAATAACGCTGCACGAGCACAAGGGCAGCGGAATGCCCAACAGCGATGCCTTTATCAAAGGCCAAATTCCCCTGCCGCCCAGATGTTTCTCCACGAGCCGCTGGGGTATCAATACCGAAAGAATCCCCGCCATAAAAAGACCGAACAATAGGTAGGGGGACATCTCGGCCAAAGAGGCCCAGAAATCCGTCGCTATCCATTTGGCATAATCAAACACTTTGAATCATCTCTGGCAGATAGGCCGCCAATTTCCTGCTGCTCTACTTGCTCAAAAGCTCGGTCTTTAGGCTGCTGAATGTCTGCTTCAGAATCTTAGCCGACGTTTCGAGACCCATCTGCTCAGCTTCAGAAAGCGGGGCCGTTATGATACGCTCGACACCACTTTCGCCGACCACACAGGGCACACTAAGACATACATCATCGAGGCCGTACTCACCCTGCAGCAGCAATGAGACTGTCAGTATGCTGTGCTCGTTTCTCAAAATTGCGGCGGAGATACGGGTCATGGCAAGCCCAATGGCATAATACGTCGAACCCTTGTAATCGATAATATGATACGCTGAATCGCGCACCCGGCGGGTAATATCTTCGTGCGCCTTCTTCGAATCACAACCCTGGCAAATGGCGCAGTAATCCTTCATGGAGACACCAGCGACATGCGTCATGCTCCAGGCGGCAACTTCGCTATCACCGTGTTCGCCGAGAACGTAAGCGTGGACGTTGCGAGTATCAACACCACAATGCTGGCTTAGCATAAACCGGAAACGAGCACTATCCAGAACAGTTCCCGAACCTATGACGCGCTGGCGAGGCCAACCAAGCCGCCTCTGGGCTACATAAGTCAACACATCCACCGGATTGGTGACAACCAGCAGAACGGCATTCGAATTGGATTTGTTGATCCGGTCACAAATCGACTTTATTATCTCGGCGTTGCGCCGGGCCAACTCAAGGCGGGACTGATTTGAGACTTGCTTGGCACCGGCCGTTATAACCACTAAACTGGCATCGGCACAATCCGAATAGCCGCCGGCACGAATATTAGCAGGCTGCACAAATGCCAACCCGTGTTCGAGGTCCATGACCTCGCCTTCGACGCGCCTTTGGTCGATGTCAACCAGGACGATCTCACCGGCAAGCCCGGTGTGCATCAGTGCATAAACATAGGTCGCACCTACAGAGCCGGCGCCTATTACAACGATCTTTCTTTGCTGTTTCTGCATTTTCTACCCCCAGCTTACCAGCCGCGATTATGGTGGCTAACGCCATACATTTTGTGTCTCCACAAAGTGTCTCAAACATTCACTGTCTCAACTTTACTTACGCAGCCCTTCAGACTAACCGTAACATCTTGAAAAGACATCGCAACGCCGCTTCG
>CAZPJZ010000005.1:20166-22499 GCA_964586995.1 uncultured Pirellulales bacterium
CGCAGCCCTTCAGACTAACCGTAACATCTTGAAAAGACATCGCAACGCCGCTTCGAGCCACTGCTTGGCGCGCAATATGTGTCAGCCCCGAGCAGCACGGCACCTCCATGTGGACCACGGTCAGACTGTTCAGTCTGTTAGCTCGCAGTATGGCTGACAGCTTCTCGATGTAGAACTCGGCATCATCCAGCTTCGGGCAGCCCACCGCGATGCTGTGGTCCTTGAGAAACCTGGCGTGAAAATCACCCATCGCAAACGGCACGCAGTCCGCAACCAGCAGCAAATCGGCATCGGCAAAATAGGGGGCCGTCGGTGAAACCAGCTTCAGTTGTACCGGCCAGTGCGTTAGCTCAGATGCGGCGCTTCCGGTCGCCGATTCAGTCGGACCGCTTTTCGGATGTAACTGCCGTGCGGCCAACCCAGGGCATACGAAAGCCGTCTGTGCCGGTGCATTTTTCTGCCCGGCTAAGTGCGCTTTGGTCGCTTCTTCATCGAAAGGGGCCGCTCCACGTTGCTCGATGGTTATCGCACCCTGCGGACAGTGCCCGATGCAGGCACCCAGACCATCACAGTACGATTCACTGACCAGTTTGGCCTTGCCGTTTACAAGTTTTATCGCCCCCTCGGCACAGGCGCTCACGCACAGACCGCACCCGTTGCATTTCTCTTCGTCTATTTGGACAATATTTCGCACCATCTTTTTGCTTCTCGTTGTTTCCACGATGCACCCCGGTCAGTGAGAGCGTGTGCCGACTTGCGATCTCAACATATCAGTCAGGTCCTCATCCGGGTCACCGATTGGCTTAATATTGTACTTGTCGACGAGTATCTTCAGCACGTTCGCAGTGACGAATGCCGGCAAGCTGGGTCCAAGCCGCATGTTCTTGATGCCCAGATGCAGCAGCGTCAGCAGAATGGATACCGCCTTCTGCTCAAACCAGGACAGCACGAGCGAAAGCGGCAGCTCGTTTACGCCGCAATCAAACGCCTTGGCCAAGCCCGTCGCGATCTGAATGGCGGAATAGGCATCGTTGCACTGGCCGCAGTCCAGCAGCCGCGGTATGCCCGCGATTTCGCCGAACTCAAGCTTGTTGAAACGAAACTTGCCGCAAGCCAACGTCAGAATCATGCAGTCCTCAGGTATCTTTTGCGCCAGTTCAGTATAGTAATTCCTGCCGGGCTTGGCGCCGTCACAGCCGCCGATCAGGAAGAAGTGTCGAATCTTGCCTTTTTTGACCAGCTCCACTACCCGTGCGGCTGCGCCGAGCACGGCGTTGCGGGCAAAACCAATCGTTATGTATTTCTCCGGAGCATCTTCGGCAAAGCCGGGCTCCGCCAGGGCCGCTTCAATCACCGGCGTAAAATCGCGGTCGCAGATATGTGTCACTCCATCCCACCCCACGACGCCCAACGTGAAAATCCTGTGCTTGTAGCTGTCCTTCGGTTTCTGCAAACAGTTCGTCGTCATCAGAATCGCACCGGGAAACGCCTCAAATTCGCTTCGCTGGTTCTGCCACGCACCACCGTAATGACCCACCAGGTGCTTGTGCTTTTTCAGCCCCGGGTACGCGTTACAGGGCAGCATCTCTCCATGAGTGTAGACGTTAATTCCCTTGCCGTCAGTCTGCTTGAGGAGTTCCTCAAGGTCCTTCAAATCGTGTCCCGACACAACGATACATTTGCCTTTTATCGGCGTGATCCTGACCTTTGTCGGCTCGGGATGACCATACGCAGCGGTATTTGCCGCATCGAGCAGCTCCATGGCCCTCAAATTGGCCTGGCCGCACTCAAGCGCCTTTGCCAGCAGCTCGTCCGCGTCCGTTGGCCCGCGCGTCAGATAATCCAGCGTACCGTGGAAGAACGCATACAAGCTCTCATCTTCCTTGCCCAGTATCTGGGCGTGGTCGGCGTAGGCGGCCGCGCCCTTCAGCCCGTACATAATCAATTCCTGGAGTCCGGCAATATCCTGCCCAAGTTTGGCGACTCGCTTTTGAATGCCGACGGAATGTCCCTTGCGGACCAGGTCGTCCAAATCATCTGTGTCTTGCCACCAAGCCACCGGACAGTCCAGCCGCTCAGCGGCTGTGCCAGCTTTCTTCGCGGCGTCCTCGTAAAGCTGCCATGCTTTTTCCTTTACCACCGCCGCCTGTGACAAAAACTGTCTGAATCGCTCGGCGTCGAAGTTCACATTCGTAAGCGTGCTAAACAGCGCCTTGACTGTAAAGACATCCACGTCCCGGTCACGAACGCCCATTTCAGAAGCTCTGTGTGCGTAGCGTGCGATGTCCTTCAGCGCGTAAATCAATAAATCCTGCAGCGCCGCCGTTTCCGGG
>CAZPJZ010000006.1:0-21182 GCA_964586995.1 uncultured Pirellulales bacterium
AGCACAAGCCGAAGGGCAGTAGTAGGTGAGACTATTAGTGCTGTTAGTATCCCTGCCGACGGCAGCTACGGCAGCTATAATGTTGGCGCGCTTGATTTGGGCCAGACTTATTACTGGAAGGTTAATGAGGTAAATGAGGCTGAGACGCCCGCTACCTGGCAAGGTGACGTCTGGAGCTTTGCGACACGCCAGTATTTTGTCGTCGACGACATGGAGTCCTACGGTGATGCCGATACGCCTGGTCAGCCGGGCGGCAGGATATGGTATGCGTGGAAGGATGGGTATGGCTGGACCACCCCCGCTCCGGGTAACCACGGTAACGGTACCGGCGCAATTGTGGATGTTAACACGGTTACCGTTCACGCCGGCAGCCAGTCCCTGCGATGTGATTATGACAACGACGGCAGTTTCGTGAATATCTTCGGCGAAGCAAGTAGTCCCTCTTATTCAGAGGTCCGACGCACTTTTGATCCACCGCAAGATTGGACAAAATACGGAATTAAGGCCTTGACGTTGTGGTTCTATGGCAACCCGAACAATTCTGTTACTGAGCGGATGTATGTAATGCTCAACGGTGCCAAAGTGACATACCAGGGTGATGCCGAAAACTTGAGGCTGAGAAGGTGGCACGAGTGGAATATCGAACTGAAGAATTTCGTCGGTGTGAACCTTGGCAATGTCACGCAGTTGAGTATTGGCTTTGAGCGCAGCGGAGCAGTCGGCGGTACGGGCGTGGTTCACTTCGACGATATCAGGCTGTATCCAGCCAGATGCCTTGCTGAGCTTAGACAACCTGGAGCTGACTTGAACGATGACTGTGTGGTTGACTATTTAGACATCGAGATACTGGCGAACCAGTGGCTCGGTACTGGTTACGAGATCACGCCGGTGAATCCTGGCAGTGCTGGTCTGGTTGCGCACTGGGCGTTTGATGATGGTGCCGGCACAACGGCTCAAGACAGCTCCGGCAACAACAATCATGGCACCGTCATGGGTGGCGCGCAGTGGGTGGCTGGTGGGAAGGTAGGGGGCGCACTGGCCTTCGATGGTGTGGACGACATCGTGGTGGTCGAGCAGAACAGCGGATTGCCAATCTACAACAACGGCACTGACAACGCCTACTCGGTCGCCATGTGGGTCAAGGGCGGTCCGCAGCCCGACATGCGAGTCTTCTCCGAGGGGTCCACTTCCGACAACAACCCGTTGTTCAACTTGGGAACGCAAAACGCTGGGGCTACCGGGCAGTTTGATGTGTACATCCGGCCCGTCGGTATGGGCCACACCTATTCCATGGCAGAACCCTTCGACTACACTTGGCACCATATAGGCTGGGTGGATGCTAATGGAAAGGCGACGCTCTACGTCGACGGAGTGCTCGACGGAACAGACTTCAGCTATACACGGGCAACGCTGGCCTTGAACACGACCAGCATCGGCGGGATCCTCCGGGCTGCACCCAGCCATTTCTTCACCGGGCAGATTGATGACGTCCGCCTCTACAGCCGTGCCTTGTCACAGGCTGAGATTGCGTGGCTTGCAGGCCACACCTCGCCATTCTCGGAACCGTTTGACATGTATCAAGATGGTACAGTCGACTTCAAGGATTTTGCCGCTCTGGCAGACCAATGGCTGGACAAGCAGCTCTGGCCGTAGCAGGAAGTCTCGATCTGCGATCTCCATCAGAGGATGTTCAATGAATCGCAGGCAATTTCTTCTCGGCTCGGCAATGTTAGTTGTCGGCTCTGACAATGTCATACGCGCTGGACCAGAACGTCCTGCGAGCGTTCTTCCAACGGTAGACACACACCAGCATTTGTGGAATCTGCGTCAGTTTCGTTTGCCGTGGCTCAAGGCTGGTGGAGAACTAACGCAGGATTTCACAATGGCCGAGTATGAAAAGGCGACCCAGGGGCTGGGTATCACAAAGGCCGTATACATGGAGGTAGCTGTTGCACCCGAGCAGAAGCTGGCGGAGGCGCAACACGTCATCCAGATATGCGCGGACAAGAACAATCCCACTTGCGCAGCCGTGATCGGCGGACTGATTCTGGAAGATGACTTCAAGGACTACATCCTACAATTCAAGGGCAACTCCTATATCAAGGGCGTGCGACACGGCCTGGATGCCCCGAAACAGTTGGAAGATAATCGGCTGATTCAAAACCTACGATTGCTGGGCAGTCTGAACATGAGTTTCGATCTGCTGGTACCCTCTGGTTTGATCGGGCAAGCGGCAAAGCTGGTCGAACGATGTGGCGACACGCGATTCATCCTCGATCACTGCGGCAATGCAGATCCGCTGGCGTTCCAGCGCAATCTTGACTGGGGCCGAGAGCCGCAGCATGATGCCGATCAGTGGAAACGCGATATTGAAACACTGGCCAAGCAGACGAACGTGGTCTGTAAAATCAGCGGAATCATCGCTCGCGCCCCAAAGGGCAAGGCGACCGTCGACGTCCTGTCACCCATTGTCACGCACTGTCAGGACGCGTTCGGGCCGGATCGAGTGGTTTTGGGCAGCGATTGGCCGGTCTGCACTCTTGGTGCGCCACTGCACGTATGGATCAATCTGCTTCGTGAGATCGTGCGAGAACGGCCCCTTGAAGAAAAACGCAAGCTGTTTTGGGGGAATGCACATCGCGTCTACGGCGTGTGAATCGCTGAGCTAAAATGGGCTGGTTCACCCCGTGAGATAGGCCGAACGGCCGCCATCTCACGGGGTAAAGCATCCGTCCGGCTTCACCGTGGATGGGGCGAACCCACGCCGCATAGTGTTCTCGGTGGTGGTACGAGGATCCATGAACTGCAGCAGGTAATCGGGGCCGCCCGCCTTAGAGCCTATCCCTGACATCCTGAACCCGCCAAAGGGCTGTCTTGCAACAATGGCTCCGGTGCAGCCCCGGTTTAGATAAAGGTTGCCAACCCGGAACTCTGTACGGCACCTTTGCAGGTGTCCTGGGCTGCGGCTAAAGACGCCGCCGGTCAGCGCAAAACGCGTCGAGTTGGCCCACTCGACCGCCTGATCAAAGTCCCTGGCCCGCATCACGGCCAGCACCGGCCCAAAAATCTCTTCCTGTGCCAGGCGATGTTCGGGCGTAATGCCTTCGACAATGGTAATGGGAACATAGCAGCCATCGTCAGGTTCACCCCGTGAGATGGCGGCCGTTCGGCCTATCTCACGGGGTAAATCGCTGCAGTAAAGAATCGTCCCTTCGCGTTTGGCAAGCTCAATATATTGGGATATTGCCTTTTGAGCGGACCGGTCGATGACCGGCCCCATGAAATTGGCGGGGTCTTCAGCCGGGCCGATTCTTATTGACCGAGCCGCCGCTACCAGACGCTCCACGAAGCGGTCATAGATGGCGTCCAGCACAATAACGCGCGAGCAGGCCGAACATTTCTGGCCCTGATAGGCAAACGCCGAATCAATCACACACGGAATCGCCTCATCGAGGTCAGCGTCATCGTCAATGATAATTGCATTTTTGCCGCCCATCTCCGCAACGACCTTCTTTATGGAGGGCTGATTGGCCGCTGTCCGGCCAGCCCTTTCTATGATCCTTAGCCCGACTTCCATTGACCCCGTAAAAGCGATGATCCCTATCTGCGGATGGTCCACCAAGAAATCACCTATGATTGCTCCGGAGCCGGGCGTGTAATTGAACACCCCGGCGGGCAACTGCGCTTGGCGAAAGATCTGCAGCAGCGTATATCCAACCACGGGCGTCTGATTGGACGGTTTATATAGAACACAGTTGCCGGCAACGATAGCGGCCGCACACATACCGCAGCCTATAGCCAGAGGGAAATTCCAAGGTGCGATCACCGCCGCCAGGCCTTTGGGCTGGTAGAGATACTCGTTCACCTCCCCTGGGACTTGGCCCATATATTGGGGCCCCGCCAGGCGAAGCATCTGGCGGGCGTAGTACTCCAGAAAATCTACTGCCTCAGCGACATCGTTGTAGGCCTGCTTGGCCTGTTTGCCCGCTTCGAGGATTTGCCAGGCGGCCAGTTCATAAATTCGTTTCCGGGCGATTTCCGCCGCCCGCACCAGATACTCGGCTCGGCGGCGAGCAGGAGTGTCACGCCAAGTTTGAAAGGCCTCTTGGGCCGCATTGATGGCGTCCTGAATTTCGCCCGTACCGGCTTGGCAAACATGGCCTATTACTTCTTGTGGCCGTGCCGGATTCACCGAATCAACCACGTTCTTGGTGCTTACGTCTCTGCCGCCAATGAAAAGCGGGTAGGTTTTTCCCAGCTCTTTCCGGACCTGGTTGATCGCACCGGCAAAGGCATTTCTAACCTCCGGCAGCGAAAAGTCTGCGAAAGGCTCGTTATGGAATGCACCTAATTCGGTCTCTGGCTCGGATTTGCCTGTAGGTTTGGCCTCAGCTTCCTCTGACGTTTTGCCGGCAGCAACTTGCGGAGCCGCTAAGAGCAGCTCCAACTCTCGGCCTTCTGCAAAAGTCTGGCGCAGGAATGATTCGTTGGATGTGTTTTCCAGAAGCCTGCGGATCAAGTAGGCCATGCCGGGCAAGAGTTCCCCCTGTGGACAATACAGCCGGACCCGACCCGTCATTTTCAAAAGTGCCTTGCGAAACGGTTCCGCCATTCCGTAAAGCACCTGGAATTCATATCGGTCCTGCGGCACCTGGAAAGATTGGGCCAGCTCTATGACCGAGCATACGGACCGCACGTTGTGCGAGGCACAGGCAAGGTGACAGATGTCGTGATTGCGGAGGATTCTTTCGGCGGCCCGCTCGAATGCCGCGTCGGTTTCTGCCTTAACGGTATAGACGGGCATAGGCCAGCCATTCTGTTGTGAGAGAATGACCTCGTAGTCCCAGTAGGCACCTTTGACCAATCGAATGGAAATGGGCAGGTCCTGCTGCCGTGCCCAGTCAAGCATCAGGTCAATATCCCGTTCGCCGGTTCGCAGGTATACCTGCATCGCAAGCCCTAAATGGGGATAATCTCTGAATTCGGAATCAGCCCGCAGACGCCGGTAGAGCTCGAAAGTGATTTCCTTGTACTTTCGCATCTCCGTATCGATGCACATGAAGCCGCCTGCTTGGAGGACTTTGCGGTAGACAGGCTTCAGCCGGGCCAAAATGTGCTCGACCGAGCCCTCGAAATCAGCAGGGCTTATCTGTGAGTATAAGGCCGACGGCTTGATGGAAATGTTGATCCGTGGGGCATGACCCCAGTCCAGACGCCGGTTTAGCCCTGCCACCTGTGGACAGGGCTTGCCCCCGGCACAGAGCCTGCCCTGAGCTCGTCGAAGGGTCCGGGGGCTAACTGGGCCTGCCTTTGGCGCAGCCGAAGCGCCCAGAGCCGGCCAATCAGACTGCGTTTGCCCCAGGCCTTCAAGCAGGCGCATATAGCTGTCGGCGTACGAATCTGCCTCTTTCTCGCTGACGGTAGCCTCACCCAGGATGTCCAGGGTCACTGCAAAGCCGTTCTGCCGGAGTTCGGCGATGTTCTTTACCGTCTCAGCAGCGGTGCTTGCGATTATGAATTGAAGAGCCATGCTTTCGAGATTCTTCCTGATGGTCTTACCCAGAATCTTCATGCCCCAGCGGCCGCCGATGCCGGCAGTTTTTGCCCCCAATCTGAGTGCGGCAGGTATATTCTGGCCCTCGGAAAAGTATTCCCGAATGTGACGGTCCAACGCTTCCTCGGTCGTTAGATAAGGCAATACGTCGATGAAGCGAAAAAGCTGGACCTTGAAGTCCTCGTGGCTCATGCTCCAGTCCATCACCTTGCCGGTCCACCAGTTCTTGTTGAAGACCGAAGGGGTCTCGTCGCCGACGATGGCGAAAAGCTCCTTTCCTCTGGCCAATATGCGTGCTTGCAGTGCCTCTCTGTTCATGTACCACCTGCCTTATACAAGATGACCCCGCATTTTAGCCCCGCTGGCAGGCGGGGGCTATATTCCCAGTTGCCGCTTGACCTCGGCGATTTTGTCAATGGCAAAGTCCAGGTCATCCTTGCTGTGGGCCGCCGATATCTGGGTGCGAATTCGGGCCGCGCCTTTCGGGACCACGGGATAAGAAAAGCCTATGACGTAAATCCCCTTATGCAGGAGCTGTTCTGCCATTTTCTGGGCTAAGACGGCGTCCCCAAGCATAATCGGGACGATGGGATGCTCGCCCGGGACAACATTCAGGCCGAGTTTGGCTATGCGTTGCCTGAAATAGCGTGTGTTGTCCATAAGCTTGTCGCGCAAATCGGTTGAAGACGAAAGAATGTCCAGAACCTTCAAAGACGTGGCGACGATTGCGGGAGCCAGCGTGTTGGAGAAAAGATAAGGGCGCGAGTGCTGCCGGAGCAGCTCAATGACCTCCCTTCTTCCGCTGGTGTAGCCGCCGCTTGCGCCTCCGAGGGCCTTGCCGAGAGTTCCGGTTATAATATCGACTCGGCCCATGACATCCAAGTGCTCGTGTGTGCCCCTGCCGTGTTTTCCCAGAACGCCGACGGCGTGGCTGTCGTCGATCATGACAAGCGCATCGTATTTTTCCGCCAGCTCGCAGATTTGATCGAGCCTGGCAATGGTTCCATCCATTGAAAAGACGCCATCGGTGGCAATAAGTCGGAAACGCACCGATTGAGCCTGCCGCAGCTTGTCTTCCAGGTCCTGCATGTTCGAGTTTTCAAAACGGAAACGCTGGGCCTTACAGAGGCGAATCCCATCGATGATGCTGGCGTGGTTCAGGCTGTCGCTAATGACGGCATCTTCAACAGAGAGCAGGGTCTCGAACAGGCCCGTATTGGCGTCAAAACAGGAGCTGTACAGTATGGTATCCTCCGTGCCAAGGAACTGTGAAATCTTATTTTCAAGCTCCTTGTGTATCTCCTGGGTGCCGCAGATGAATCGCACCGAAGATAGGCCATAGCCCCACCTATCATAACTTTCCTTGGCGGCCCGGACGACGTCGGGATGGTCTGCCAGACCCAGGTAGTTGTTTGCGCACAGATTGAGGACTTTTTGCCCGTCCGCGATGGTAATCGTGGCCTGCTGAGGACCGGTAATAATTCGCTCAGCCTTATACAGTCCACTCTGTCTTATCTGCTCGAGCTCCTGTCCGATGTGGGATTTTATGGTGCCAAACATCTTGGTGTCCTCTGCTATTTGTCTGTCCAGTCCAGAATGACTTTCCCCGATTTGCCTGACTCCATCACGTCGAAGGCCTCCAGATACTGGCCGTAATGGAAACGATGAGTCACCACCGGTGTGATATCGAGGCCTTTTTGAATGAGCATGGTCGCCTTGTACCAGGTTTCGAACATTTCCCTGCCATAGATACCTTTAATCGTCAGGCCGTTGAAGACAACGTAATCCCAGTCGATAGCGGTTGGCGGCATTATTCCAAGCAGCGCGATTTTGCCGCCGTGACACATGTTCGCCAGCATGCTTTTGAAGGCGTCGGCACTGCCTGACATTTCAAGGCCGACATCGAATCCCTCTTTCATGCCCAGCTTTTTAACCGCATCCTCAATTCTTTCGTTTCTGGCATCCAGAGTTAAGGTCGGCTGCATTCTTCTGGCCAGCTCCAGGCGATACGGGTTGATGTCGGTGATTACGACGTAACGAGCCCCGGCGTGTTTGGCTACGGCGATCGCCATGAGGCCTATGGGACCCGCGCCGGTTATTAGAACATCTTCTCCGACCAGATCAAACGACAGTGTGGTGTGCACGGCGTTTCCGAACGGGTCGAAGCAGGTCAGTACGTCCATAGGCACGGCCGGGTCGCAGTGCCAGACGTTGGAAACTGGAATTGCCAGATATTCGGCAAAAGCACCGTCCCGGTCGACACCGATACATTTCGGGTCCGTGCATAGGTGCCGTCGTCCCGCTCGACAATTTCGGCAGCGACCGCAGACGATGTGCCCCTCGCCGCTGACCAGCTCCCCAGGCACCACATCATGGACGTTGCCGCCTACCTTCTCGACGGTGCCAACGAATTCGTGGCCAATTATCAGCGGTGGTTTTATCGTCTTTCGGGACCACGGGTCCCATTTGAAAATATGAATGTCGGTGCCGCAAATTGCCGTTTTACGAATTTTGATCAGAACGTCGTTGCCGCCGATCTGAGGGGCCGGGACTTCTTGCATCCATACCCCGCGCTGCGGCTTCTGTTTTACCAAGGCTTTCATTACTTAAGCTCTCACATAATGTTTAGGCAAGACTGAAAACTCAAAACTGCGGAACCTCGGTCCGCACATATTATCAAATTCACTGACAGACTGCCACAATTCAGGCAGATATTTTTCCGCCGCTTGGTCCGCCGCATCAGCAAGAACACCTTCCATTCACGTCAGCCATGCCAAATGAACAGAATTTCTGGATATTTCTGTTTATTCCGATTAGCATACCGAATGATCAGGACAATTGTGTCATCGCTTGAGTGACCAAAGAAAAATGTCAGTGAAGCTAAGTAAGCGCGATAAGCAGTTTCTTGGTAGCCGGTGCGACAGAGCCGCACAAATGGCCATGCGCATTCTGTTGAAAATGGCTGAAGTCTACGACGCTGAAGAGTTGATGGATGTCAGCCAGGCCCATATTGACGGCTGTGGTCTACTGAGCGATTCGAGCTTGGAGTTCGCGGAAACCCTGGCAAGCAATGGCGCCAAAGTCTCTATTCCCACGACGTTGAATATGGTTCCTCTCGACCTGCAAAACTGGAGACGGTTTGGAATCGGTGACGACTTTGCCGCCAAAGCATCAAGGCTGGCTAATGCTTACATCGCCATGGGCTGTATTCCAACGTGGACCTGTGCACCGTATCAAGGTTATCTGACGCCGCGATTTGGCCAGCAGATCGCATGGGGGGAATCCAACGCGATCTGTTATGCGAATTCGGTTCTTGGAGCCAGGACGAACAGATACGGCGATTACATCGATATTTGCGCGGCCATCACCGCAAGGGTTCCCAAATGCGGCTTGCATCTGAAAGAAAATCGTGCAGGACAGATACTTGTGCGGTTGGCCGACATAGATCGTGCCATCATGCAAGACGATACCTTCTTCGCCATATTGGGCCACCTTCTCGGTTCGTTGGCCGGTGACAAGATTCCTGTTATCGAGGGACTTCCGCCGGCCGTATCCAGCGACCAATTCAAGGCCCTATGTGCAGCAGCCGCTTCTTCCGGCGCCGTAGCCCTATTTCACGCCGTCGGGATAACGCCTGAGGCAAGCACTTTGCAGGAGGCCTTCCAAGGCAAACAGCCGGAGCAAATCATTGATATCAGCCTGACTGACCTGCAGAAGGCTTGGGCTGATTTATCCACCACCCAGCAGGGGGCTCAACTCGATCTGGTCGTGCTGGGCTGTCCTCATTTTTCTTTTGAGGAGTTCCGGGAGCTGGCAAGGCATGTTAGAGACAGGCTGGATAAGGGCGAGATTTTGAATCCAGGGGTCAGGTTCGTCGTGATCACGTGCCAGACATCTTATGCCCTGCTGCAAAGAAGCAATATGCTCGACATATTGACTCGTTTTGGAGTTCAAATCACCCTCGATACGTGCGTCTTTCACACGCCGATGGTCTCTCCGGACACGAAAGTGATTATGACCAATTCCGGAAAGTGCGCGTACTACGCACCCGGTGAGCTGAACGTACAAGTGGCGTTTGGCAGTATGGCCGAGTGCGTTGACTCGGCGGTTAGCGGACATGTATGCCACAAAGAAAAACCGTGGAAAAAGTTTTAGTCGGTAGAGCTATAGTCCCCGGCTCGGCCGAAGGATCAGCGCTCGTTTCTACCGAGCCTTTGAGTTTCTGGGGTGGTTTTTCTCCGCGCACGGGAGAAATCATAGACCAGCGTCACGAATTGTCCGGACACATCGCCAAAGGCCGAATATTCGTGTTCCCCCAAGGCAGAGGCTCGAGCACCTCGAGCGCAACCTTTCTGGAAAGTATTAGAACCGGCGTCGCTCCGGCGGCCATCATCAACCTGAGGGTCGATGCCATTTTGGCACTCGGCAGTATCGTGGCAGACGAACTCTACCATCGAGCAGTACCCATCGTGGTCCTGCCGGAAGAAGACTTCTTTTCCATTAAACAGGACGATTATGTCGTTGTCAGACCGGACGGGCGAGTTGTCATACGCACAGATGTCGATCAGGCAGGCCGCAGGTCCAAAAAGGCCTGCGGACCAAGCAACCACAGTACCAGCAAGCGTGTCTCGAAGGATAGGAGCAGCCCGACCCATCGGTCCTGACCGTCGAGCGGATATTTGGCTCCGATGAGCCTTAATGCCACCTTGCGGTATCGAGACCTTTATCATACCGAATCAAAGAGGCCGAGAGTACAAGGCAGCACCTTTACACCTTACTGACCCGATACTTGAATGACAAGTCGCCACCGGGGCCCAAAGGGTAGGAATATGAGCCACACCGTATCCGGCTCTTGGCGTCGCGTCTTTCAAAGAGCGATTTCCTGACCCATGCCCTTCTCGACGGCCCTTTCATAGATCAGTCGGGCGGCACAAACATCAAACAGCGCCATGCCTACGGACTTGAACAAGGTAGTCGCTGACCGGACGTCATTTTTCGATTTGTCCTGCATTAAGAGCCGTCCCAGAGTCATAACTTGCTCTTTCTTGATCCAGTTGTTACGCAAAGGGACTATCAGGTCGCCCGATTCTTCCAAGGCGTGGTCCGTGTCGACGTACACAACCTTAACCAGACCAAATAAAGCTCGCGGAAACTCTCTCATGTCGGGCTTATAGGAGCCGATGCCAACAAAGTGCTTGTTGGCTAATAACTCTTTCTTGTCCGGTAATACAGGCTCCTTCGATGTAGTTGCCGTGATGACTACCTGGGTCTGTTCCAGCAACTGCTCAGCGCCGACAGCCTGGTGCAGCCTTACGTGCGGGACACGCCCGGACAATCGTTCTATCAGAGCAGCAGTTTTTTCAGAATGAAGGTCATAGACAAAGACGTCCATAATGTGTGTTGCCACGCACGCCACCCAAGCCTGGTAGAAGCCTTGGACGCCTGCTCCGATTATTCCCACAGATTGGATTGCCTCCGGGACCAAATGCCGAATGCTGACTGCACTAATCGCGGCCGTTCTCAAACCCGTCAGGGCGGGGCCATTAAGCACTGCTAAAGGCGCGCCGGTCTGTCCGTCGTTGAGGACCATTATTCCATCTAAAACAGGCAAGCCGCGTTCGGCATTTCGGGCAAATAGAGTCACTAACTTGGTCCCAAAGTAATTTCTGATGAAGCACGGCATAAGCAGTAGAGTGTTTCCTTCGTAATCCACGTGGGACCGTGCCGGCATATGAAACTGCCCTTTTTCATAGATGTGCATCGATGCCTCAATGGCGTCCAAGAACTCAGTAATCGGCACCGCCTCCAACACATCCCTCGCAGACAAATAGATCATTTTCCGGCCTTTCCCATCTGAACCGTCAGATGAGCAAGTTTGCAGTGAACCAAGTCTGTCCTTCGGTGGACATCCAAAGATTAGCGATTATTAACAGCAGCCCAACGTGGCATTATTTAATAGGTTCGCCAAACTATTGTACAGGGCAAATTTCTACGTCACGACAGCCTTGGAGATTCGATTACCAGGCCCATCTGCTGGGCAAGTTGTTGAAGTTGAGTGGACAAAAAGTTATTATTAGATAGCTCAGGAGCAGCGGACGATAGGTCCGCCGGAACAAGCAGCAGGAGTAAGCATACGAGCCTATATAAATGAGTTCACACCTTTGCACCCGTCGCGGTTTCGTAAAAACTCTGGGGCTGGCAGCCGCGGGCTTGACCCTGCAAAGCGGCGCTGGATTTTTGGCCCCGGCCAATGGCCGGGGTACCCCCGCCGAAAGGCGGGGGCTAACAGAGCGCCGCCCGCCGGGCAAGTCTCAACGTCCCAATCTGCTGTTTGTTTTTGCCGATCAGTTGGGCTACACGCGGTGCGGGTACGCAGGCGACAAAAAGCCCAGAACGCCAAACATCGACCGGCTGGCATCGCAAGGCGTCAATTTCTGCAACGCGGTTTCCAATACGCCGGTCTGTGCCGCGTATCGGGCGTCCCTGTTTACCGGAAAATACACGACCACCACTGGCATGGTCATCAACGAGCTTCGGATGCGAACGGACCACGAATGCTTCGGCCACGTGCTGACTCACAGCGGTTATCAGACAGGTTACATTGGCAAATGGCACCTGTACGCAAACCAGTTGGGCAACCATTACGATCCCAGAAACAGCTTTGTGCCGCCCGGACCTCACCGCCTGGGATTTGACGGATACTGGGCGGCATATAACTTCCACCACAATTACTATATGGCCTACTATCATACCGACAGCCCCGAGAAGATTTTCTATGGCCAGGACGTTTACGAGCCGGATGCACAAACGGACATGCTGATCGAGTTCATACGGAAAGCGTCCGCGGCGGATAGGCCTTTTGCAGCCTTTCTGTCTTACGGCACGCCGCATGATCCCTGGGCCAGGGGCAACGTGCCCGAGAAATACGCCGAGATGTTCCAGAACGTTCCCCTTCCAAATCCTCCCAACTACAAGGATCAAAACGATCCGTACGCAGACAATTGGGGCAGACTCGACCCGGCACAGCGCCAGCAGCTTGAAAGCTGGCGCAGGTATTATTATGCGATGACCGCCAATCTTGATTGGAACATCGGCAGGTTAACCAGTGCGTTGGATCAGGCAGGCTTAGCCGACAGCACCATCATCGTTTTCACTTCCGACCACGGTGAAATGTTCGGCGCGCATGGTAGGAGGGCCAAGAATATATTCTATGAAGAAGCTGCCCGCATCCCATTTCTGATTCGCTGGCCCGGGAAAATCCCCGCCGGGTCGGTCTGCGATGCGTGTCTATCCACGGTGGACATCATGCCGACGATTCTATCCCTGATGGGTTCCAAGATTCCCGAGGACGTCGAAGGCATGGACCTGAGCCATTGTGCATTGGGCAGAAAAGGTCCAGAGCCAAAAGCTGCGTTTCTGCAAAATACCGGCGCCTGCGCCGCCTGGGAGGATGGTCATGAGTGGCGGGCTTTAAGAGACAAGCAATATACGTATGCCATCTATCGCATTGACAAAGCCGAGCTTTTGTTTGACAACAAGAATGACCCCTACCAGACGAAGAACCTAACTGGCGATCCGAAGCACGAGGCCACGCTCAGCCGCTTTCGTAACATGGTAAGACGAAAAATGGAATCGCTTAACGACACCTTCGAGGCCTGCACCTGGTACAGAGACAATTGGACAGACGGCAGCAGAGTCATCATCAGAGGTGCAAAAGGATAGTCCCTGCGGGTTGGAAGGAGTGCCGAACATGGGCAGGAGTTTTTCTCGCCGTGAATTCATACAGTCACTCGGTCTCGGTACCGCCGCGGTCGCCATACGAGGATATGGGGCCGTGACTATGCAGTCTGGCCGCGGCAAGATAGACCCATCTCAAAGCAGTGGCAAACCCAATATCATTTTCATTCTGGCCGATGACTTGGGCTGGGCGGAGCTGGGTTGTTATGGCAACACATTTAATGAAACCCCCAACCTGGATAGACTCGCCCGGGAGGGTATGCGGTTCACCCAGGCGTATGCTGCAGCTCCGGTTTGTTCACCGTATCGGGCTGCCCTGATGACGGGCCAATATCCGGCCAGAGTCGGCATTACGGACTATCTTCGCCCCAACGATCAGAATCACCTCTCAACGGAGCATGTAACAATAGCCGAGCTGCTCAAGAACGCAGGCTACGCAACAGGCATCGTGGGCAAGTGGCACTTGACCGGCTACGCCAACCACGGAGCCCAGGAGTTCCCGCCCGGCGTACACGGATTCACCGAGACCATTGTTTCAGAAAATCGCGGCATTGGCGGGGGCAGCTACTTTCATCCGTACCATTTCAACAAGGAAATTGGAAAGCGTCTGCCGGGCCGGGAGTATCTCGTCGACCGGTGCAGCTTAGAGGCTGTCGAGTTCATCGAAGGGCACAAGAACGAGCCGTTCTTTCTGTATCTCAGTCACTACGCAGTCCACACAAGGTTGGACGGGAAACCTGAAATCGTCGCGAAGTTCGAAAACAAAACCGGAGCCGGCAAAGGCTATAAAGCCGAGCGCAACAACCCGCACTTAGCCGCCCAGCTTAAGAGTATCGATGAGGGTGTGGGCCTGATAATGGAAAAACTTGCTGAGCTTGACCTCGCCGAGAATACTATCGTGATTTTCACCAGTGACAACGGCGGAGACGGCAGTGTAACCAGCAACGACCCGCTGCGGGCCGGCAAATCCACCCTTTACGAAGGAGGGATTCGAGTCCCGTTGGCCGTGCGTTATCCCAGGATGGTCCCGCCAAGCACGATTTGCAGGACGCCGACGTGCAACATCGACTTTTACCCAACATTTTGCCGACTTGCCGGCGTCAAACCGGATGCCACACAACGCCTGGATGGCGCTTCCATAGTGCCTTTATTGAGAGACCCTCAGGCCAAGCTGCAACGAGATGAACTCTATTGGCACTATCCGCTGGCCAAACCACACTTCTTGGGCGGCCGATCTTCGGGGGCGATTCGAAAAGGTGATTGGAAGCTCATTGAGTTTTTTGATACCGGCGAAGTCGAATTGTACAACCTCGGAGACGACATTGGCGAGAACAACAATCTGACAAATCAGATGCCCAGCAAAGCCGCCGAACTTCGCAAGCTATTGCAGCAGTGGAGAAAAGATGAGGCCTTGATGCTATGAATGAAACCATGCCTCATTGCTTCGTCCAAGGCAGAAATCTGACGGGTCGTGGTAGTCACTGCCGTATGTCCGGTCGTTGCCGTGATTCTTGCCTGCTTGCTTCGGATCAAAAACGTATATCCCCAGTCTGTCCCAGCCAGAGACTTGCACGTTGTCCAGGGCCGGCAGTTGCACGTGCCGTCAGTATTGCCGTCCGCTGGCGGAACTGGTCGTAGTCAATCTTTGCCGCCGCATACGCATCGATATCGGTTTTCTTGGCCCGGATGGTTAACATGACTGGCTGGGTGTCGGATTGGACGTACTGGTAGAGGTGCTGCTCGCGCCCGTGCTCGGCAACAACCAGACCGGGCCGAGTACCGGCTACTACCAGAATTATCGACTCATCGCCCTTCAAGTTCCGGATGTTCGCGGCGTGTTTTAGTGCCTTGACCAGATCCGTCTTCAACTGCTCGACCTTATCTTTATCGTACCGTCTGGCTGCGGCGTCCCGCTGATGCATATACTCTATGCCTGGCCCTTTATCTGACGCTGTCATCGCTGCCTTTGTTTGTTCCCAGACCGGGTCGGCGGATTCTTTGACTTTGTCGGTCTGGGCTTGCGGCGGCGGCGAAAGCGGAAAGTCAACATTCGCGAAGAATAGTGCCGCGTAGCCTTGAACGTACATAGCCTGGGTCCGCGCCGTGGTATGCGAGCCGCGCAGCAGATTGTCCAACCTAATGTCACCTAAGAGGGCAACTCTCGAATCCTGTGCCCGACCTATTTTTTTGTCCAGGATGCGTGACATAATGTTGAGGTCTTCAATTATCATGGCCAGGTCCTCGGACTTGGCAGGTGAACTCAAAACTAATAATCCGCCGATGGATTCAGCACCGCCTTTTGCCTGGCCCAGTGCAAGACTGTATTCGGCTTGTCGCAAGGCAATATCGGCCTGTGCCTGAGCATCGGCGGCTGCGAGCTCGGCTTCTCTTTGGGCTGCTATTGCTGCCAGTTCTGCCTGCTTTTGCAGCAGAGCTTCCTCTGCCTGGCGGAGTTCTGCCGGTCGGGAGTCTTGAGCCAAGACATGATCTGCCATTGCCGAGTTGGCTACGATAAGGATCGCAATAATTCGGCTTAGCGATTTCATTTTTTTATTCCTTGATTTTGATTCTTGCATTTTGATATTTGCAGCGTCTCTCAATATGTCAACACAGAGACTTGCTGGCTGAATTTGTCATAATCCAGTTGGTTTTTTGCGAAACTGTCGATGTCGGACTTTTTGGCGCGAATGGTCAGAAACGTAGCTTGGCCAGGTGCAACGTCGGCAGGAAGCGCGGCACTGGAAGTTCGGACATTCGATGCTGCTGGCGACTTCTCTCCAGTGCTTTTTGTGACAATTGTCCTTGTAATAATCACGGCGGGCGCAGAGCTCCTTACCACCACCGTTACCCATTCGTCGCTTTTCAGGGCTCGAATGTTTGCTGCGTGCTTAAGTGTTTTGATTATTGTCTTTTGCAGCTCCTGGATTTTTTCAGCATCATACTCTTTCTGTGGCTGTACCTTCATGCGCCGCTGACCTGCATACTCGGGGTTGTACATCTCCTGAATTGTGTCTCTCCAAACCGTGTCGACGCCCTGTTCAGGCTTATCCTCCTGCACCTTGGGTGGGGCTGAGAGCGGAAAATCTACGCCGATAAGAAAAAGCGAGCCAAAGCCTTCAAGGTACATTGCCTGCGTAGCATGGCTCTGGCCCACAAAAACTTTGGACCATGGATCGATGTTCCGCTCCCAAAAGACGCCTGTACTTGTCGCAGTCAGGCGCTGCTGGCCGAGGTTTTTGTCAAAGATCCGCGACATGATGCTCATATCTTCCATTATCGCCGCGATGTCTTCCGGCTTCATTTCAGTGCTGGGAATTACCAGGACCGCGCCAGCGGTAGTGCGTTCTGACGGCCAGACAGAAAAGGCGACCGGTCGGCTTTGCCCGACGGGTATGCTGGGTATTGGCGCCTCTACGCCTGCCACCACATCAGGTTGTATGGCGACACTTGCCGCCGGTCTGCTGGGGACCTGTGCAAAAACCGCCGCTGGAGCTGACGATGCCAGCATAATAATGATAGTGGCTTTGGTTAGAGCTTTCATTGTCCACTCCTTTCATTTTGGGGTGTTTGGGCTTTCATATATGTTGGGATTCAAGCCGGCCGGCTGGTTATAGACCAAGAGTTGCACTATGTCTTCCTTGGTCCGCTGCAGCTCATCGCCGGTAGCGACGGCCAGGGTCTCCAGGCCGTTTGCAAGCTGGGCCTTATCACGGATTCGATCCAATTCAATCTGTTGCAGGGCGGCAGCAAGCCATCGGCGATTCTGCATCTGCGAGGCATTGATGGACTGCACCAATTCTTTGAGATATTGATTGGCAACGGCTTGCGAAGCAGTCAGGGTACTTATGGCAAACTCGTTCATCTCCTCGCGAAAATCCTGCTGCATTCGCTCTTTAAGCTGGGCGTTGTTGCTGGCCAGGACCAGTTGCCACTGCCGGGCCATCGGCTCAAGCATATCTCGCTCGATGGCGGGCTTTAGAGCGGCGTAAATCTCGCCCGTGCTCAGCGGTTTTGGCGCTGAGAGCCGGCCGGCGAGATACCCGGCGGCAAGCAGCACAACCGCCGCTGCCGCAAATCTTACAAAGTGGACGATGCCGGATACTCGATGCTCGATGCGCCAACGGGGATCAGGAATTACGGACCGGGACTCGACAACTGCGGCGAGCTTGGCAAGCGTTGCGTCAACAGCCTCTTGAGGCGGGCCGGGCGGAACTTCTGTATTGGCAAGGGCTTCTGTTGCCTCTGACAGCGGGTCCTTTCTATGTTTCATAACCGTACCTCACTTTCTTGCTGGGCGGGGCGTTTCTCCAACAGCCTTCGCAGGTTTGCCCTGGCTCGATGCAGCGATACGCCTGCCGTGCTGGTTGTGATGCCGAGTTGTCTGGCAATCAGCCGGTAACTCATGCCGTTCAGATGACGCAGACAGAATACCTGAGCCTGGAGCTGAGGCAGTAGAGCTATGGCCTTGCGCAAGTTCGCAGCTAATTCTTGAGTTTGTAACTGCTGGGCAGGATCGGGATTACGACTTGGTACGGCGGACCAGTCGGTCGGTTCTGCGCCAGCGTGCGACTGGCGAAGGCGCTGCCGCAGTTGGTCTATTGCCCGCGCGGTAGCCAGTCGAGCGAGCAAACCAGCGAAGTTTCGTACCCGTTGGCGGCGTGAGACCTCCAAGGCGCAAACGAACGTTTCCTGAAAGCAGTCAGCCGCATCCGCGTAGTTACCCAGCAGCCTGTATGCAGTTTGCCATACAATCGGCCCGTGCTCTTTCACAATCTCCTGCCAGTCAATCGCTTGCAAGCGACTCTCCCACTAAAGGCCTGGCTAAAAGCCCAGGGCACGTAGCTACCGCCAGCTTCGAAAATCAGCTTTGCGTCAACGTAGCAAAAACGTCCCGACACCGCCGATATAGTAGTCGCTGCGCGTCAGAGTTTATTACGAAAAAAAGAAAGAATCACAGAACGCAAAATGGGAAACTTAGGAGCGCCTTGTTGCTGCCCGACGATTCCACAATTTTGATTCTTAATTTTTATTTTTTCAGTCCGTGCAGTATCTTTTGCACTACTAATTAGTTCCGAACGTAGACGGCAGCGCTATGTTGAAAAAAAATCATATTTTATTTGGTCGAGCGGAATTTTCGCTTGCAAAGATTTTTGCATGCTGGCAAAATCAGACTGTTTTGCAGTTGTCTCGATGTAACCGTGGCAACGCCAACACTCTGTAAGGGCGAGGTCAGGAATGAGGGGAAGACACGTAAAGCGGGGCACCGAAAGCAAAGCATGGAGAGCGATTAACGTGTGCAGCTTTATACGTTCCGTATTGTGCCTTTCAGGGAACTTTGTTTTGCCCTGGTCGTTCTTGGTTGTTTGCCTATGCGCCGGGTGTGAGTCTCAAGACAGCGCGCAGATAAAGCCGGCCCCGGCAAGAGAAACAAAGGCTGTCCTGCTCCAGCAGCTCGAAAAGAAATTTGAGAATCCGGACGTGCACTGCAAACTGGGCCAGTTGTATTGCGAGGAGGGACGCTTTGGCAAAGCAGAGTATCATTTCAAGACAGCCCTGGAGTTCGACCCCGTTCATCGCCCGACTCAAGCGGCGACGGTAAAGATGTTTTTGGATAGTGGCGACAAGGCCAACGCGAAGCTGTACGCCGATACTTACATAAAACAAGCATCCGGTTCAGAGGCGGAGTCGCTCCGGCTTGGACAGGCCTTCGAGAATCAAGGATTGGCTGAGTATGCGTTGGCTTGCTATAAGCAGGCGCTTGCTCTGAATCCGGATTCGCCGGCCGTTAATAAGCAGATGGGATTCTACTACCTCAGCAAGGCCGATAAGGCGCGCGCGCAGGAATATTTGACTCGTAGCTTCCAGGCTAATCCCAATCAGCCGGATGTGGCACGGGAGTTAGGCCGGCTCGGCGTGGTCGTGGAGGTCCCACGGCTGCCGCAGAAGAACAGCGGCAAGTCACAGGATTCCTCGGGCCAGAATCCACCCGATTCGACCAAGGCGAAAGGTGAATAGTAATCAGTGAAGCGAAAAGCGTGAAACTGTGGGCTTAGTTTGACCGGTTCTTAGTTTTTCGCTTTTTCATTGCCCCGTGGCGAAGGGATGCGCTGCGGGGTTTTTTAATTTTCAATTCACTGTTTTCTAATTATTATAATCCTTTCTCGGTTGCTTCCGGCTGCTCGCAAGGAGTAGATACTGTGTTGGGATTGCACGTTGCTGATCTTCTCGTGTTGGGGCTATATCTGGTAGGTGTCACCGTCATCGGCGTTTGGGCTGCGCGGAAGATAGGCAGTATCGCCGATTTTTTTATGCCTCGCAGGTTCGGTAAAGTAATGATGGTGACACACGCTTTTGGCACAGGGACCCATTCCGACCAGGCAGTCAGCGTCGCATCAAAAAGCTTCACGAATGGTCTATCCGGCATATGGTATCAGTGGCTGTGGCTGTTCGCGACGCCGTTCTACTGGCTGATTGCGCCGGTGATGAGACGCTTTCGAGCCATAACCACTGCCGACGTATTCGAGGCCAGATTCAGCCCCAGCGTTGCCATGCTGTTCGCGGTTGTGGGGATGGCGAACCTGGCCATCAATATCGGCGTGATGCTGAAGGGCTCCAGCGCGGTAGTGCACGCAAGTACCGGAGGCTACGTTTCCTCGAATGTCGCTATTGCGTTGATGACCGCGATGTTCGTGATCTATGGGACGGCTGGAGGCCTGGCGGCAGCCATTGTTACTGATTTTATCCAGGGGCTGCTCACAGTGGTCTTTTCCTTCCTCTTACTTCCCTTTATTTTGAACGCGGTGGGCGGCCTGCACGGCATACGCGCGGCGATAAACGACCCACACATGTTATCGCTGGTAGCACCGGCAGAGATCGGCTTCTTTTACGTCGCGGTGATTGCTTTCAATGGGCTGGTGGGTATCGTGACGCAACCTCACACCATGGGTAATTGTGCTGCCGGCCGAACCGAGATGGAGGGACGATTCGGCTGGATGTGCGGAAACTTCATCAAACGGATTTGCACCGTTGCCTGGTGTCTGACCGGGCTGGCTGCCGTGGTCTACTTCGCAGGACGCAACGTTCACCCGGATCATATCTTTGGACTTGTGGCGGCAGAGTTTCTGCCTAAAGTATCACATGGAGTGCTCGGTCTTTTTCTGGCGGCTCTTTTGGCCTCTGTGATGAGTTCCTGCGACTCGTTCATGGTAGCGTCGTCCGGCCTATTTACCGAAAACATTTACAAACGTCTCGTGCCCAATAGAACGGAACGGCATTACGTTTTCATCGCCCGGACAGCATCCGTGGCAATAGTCGGCGGGGGCGTAGCTTTTGCGTATTGGCTGCCCAATGTCGTAAAGGGCCTTGAAATCTTCTGGATTATCTCGCCGATGATGGGTATCGCGTTCTGGCTGGGGCTTTTCTGGAGACGCACCACGACAGCCGGAGCCTGGGCCTCGACCCTGACCGCGTTCGGCGTATGGTGGCTGACCACGCAGCAGTTCTTCATCAATTGGCTGGGTGGGCTTCCCGTTGCACAGTCGCTGCGATTTATTTTTGTCAAGGCCGGGGTCCCGGAGGTTTATCTGCCCTGGCAGATGGTCTTTTATCTATCCGGCGGAACCGTAGTTGGAATAGTCGTTAGTCTTTTGACTAAGCCGGTCGCCAGAGAGAAACTGGATAATTTCTACGCCCTGGTGCGAACGCCTGTAACGCCGGGTGAGCAGGTGGCTGCGCCCTGCACTCTGCCGCCCGGCACGCTGGTTCCCTCCAAGCGTGGTATCTTATCCGGGACCAATTTCGAAATACAGGTTCCGTCACTCACTTCGGTGGTTGGGTTCCTCGCCGGCTGGGGATGCGTGGCGGCCATTATCTTTTCGGTTTACCTGATGGT